>CAJYBQ010000442.1 GCA_913064755.1 uncultured Alphaproteobacteria bacterium | reverse complement strand
GTCTTCGAGGTGGTGCAGGATGCGGGCGGCACCGCCGTGATGACCGACCCGGACCATCCGTCGGGCTCCGACCGGATATTCGAGGCACTGAACCACGCGGACCCGGACGGTCGCCATGACGCGATCATCAATCTGCAGGGGGACCTGCCGGCCCTGGATGCTGCGACGATCCGCGCTGCCCTTTCGCCATTGCTGGCCGACAGGGCGGTGGACATCGCCACCCTGGTGGCACGGATCGAGGACCCGCAGGAAATCGACAACCCGAATGCCGTGAAGGTTGTCACCGCGTTCCCCGACGGCCAGTCCATCGCCCGCGCACTCTGGTTCACCCGGTTGCGCGCGCCCGGCGGTGAAGGCCCCCACTGGCACCATATCGGCCTGTATGCCTATCGCCGCAGCGCGCTCGCCCGATTTGTCGCGCTGCCCCCCAGCCCGCTGGAACTGCGCGAGAAGCTGGAGCAGTTGCGGGCGCTGGAAAACGGCATGCGCATCGATGCGGCAAGGGTGGAGACAATTCCGTTCGGGGTCGATACACCAGACGATCTGGCGCGGATGCGAGATCTGTTTGCCAGCCGTCGCAGCTGATTTCCGTCCCCGATCCGACATGCGATTGTCGGCATGGTCTCCAGAACGATCAATAACCACCACGCGATACAGTACAGACAGGATACCCGATCCGATGAACATGCAGGTCACGCCAGCCAAGGTCGCCTTTCAGGGCGTCCCCGGAGCCTATTCGAACCTGGCCTGCCGGGAAGTCTTTCCCGATGCCGAGGCCGTGGCCTGCAAGACCTTCGACGCGGCGTTCGAGGCCGTGCGGAGCGGCGAGGTCGATGTCGGCATGATCCCGATAGAGAACAGCCTGGGCGGGCGCGTCGCCGACATTCATCACCTGCTGCCCAATTCCGGCCTCTACATCATCGGGGAGCATTTCCAGAGCGTGCAGCACATGCTGCTCGCCCCGCAGGGCGCCACCCTGGAAGGCATCAAGCGGGTCTACAGCCACGAACAGGCCCTGGCCCAGTGCCGCGACATCATCCGCGAACTGGGCATCGACGCCGTGGTCGCCGCGGACACGGCCGGCGCGGCGCAGGAAGTGGCGGAACGCAACAACCCCGAGGAAGCCGCCGTTGCGTCGTCCCTCGCCGCCGACATCTATGGCTTGAAGCCCCTGCGCAGCCGTATCGAAGACCGGATCGGCAATACCACCCGCTTCGTCATCATGTCTCGCCAGCGGCTGGATTCACCCCCGGACGAACCCGCGATCACCAGCCTGGTGTTCCAGGTCCGCAGCGTCCCGGCAGCGCTCTACAAGGGCCTTGGCGGTTTCGCGACCAACGGCATCAACGTGGTGAAGCTGGAAAGCTACATCACCGACATGAGCTTCACGGTGGCGCAGCTCTACGCGGAGATCGAGGGCCATGTATCCGACGTTGACGTCGCCCGCGCCCTGGACGAGCTTCGCTATTATTCCACCACGGTCCGCGAACTCGGCGTCTACCGCGCCCACCCGTTCCGCAACATCGGCTGAGGGCGACGCGTCTACCGCTTCGGTGTCAGCACCGTCACGGTCGTGAAGTCCGCCTCGACTGCCGGGCGGCGCAAGGGAATCCGGATGTAGTCGCCACGCTGCCAGAGCGGCAGCTGGTCGGCGAAGCCCTCTGCGTTGATCCGGCCGTCCTGACCACCCAGCAGCACGAACCAGTTCGCGTCCATGTCGGCCATGTCGCTGATCTGGCGGGCCTGGCTGCCGTAGCTTGCCGAATGCCGTCCGGCCGACGGCTCGTGCGCGGTCTTCATCACCGTCTCGTTGGAGCCCCCGGCGGCGACGTCGGCGAAGACGTAGCGCCCCCCCAGCACCGGTGCATTGGCCAGCACGTGGCGCAATTGCAGGCGATGCATCGCGCCCCAGTTGGCAAAGTCGTCGTCGGCCCCGGCAGCGGCATCCGACGCGGCAGGCAGGATCGCGCGGAACTGGTCGGGGGACAGGCGGCGAATGTCGGCGGCCAGCTTGTAGCGGAACCATGACCAGCGCCGCACCACGTCGAACACGTCCGTTTCACCCAGCGCGGCGTAGACCTGCGGTGCCAGGGTGGATTGCATCGCCTCGAACAGGACCGCGCCCTTCGATTCGATCTCGTAGTGGCCGTCCCAGGCCACCAGCCGGGCCGGGATCCGGTCGGCCACGCCCGCCGACAGCGCTGCATCGACAATCGCGTCGCGCAGGACCACGGCCGACATGGAAAAGGTGTCGCGCTGCAGGGCTGCCATGAAGTCGCGGTCGACGTTCGTGGCAGCCGCCAGCCTGTCGTTCAGACGCGTGATCCGGTCGGGTGGCGTGTCGAACAGGGTCAGCGGCACGGCCGCCCTCGCGGTCGGATTGTTGGCCGACGCGACGAAGCCCCCGGCGGGGTTGACGATCCAGGGCAGGTCCCGAGAATCGACCGTTCCGGCCCATGGATCCTGCCCGGCGGCAGGCATGGGAACCACCAGGTCACGCGGGGTTTCCAGCGGTCGTTCCGGCAGGCGCGCGGCGGTTCCAACGGCAATGTCTCCGTCCGCCGAGGCGACGACGAACGCCAGGCCCAGCACAGCGTAATCGGAGAAGGCATCCCTGAAATCCGCCACCGTCCGGGCCTGGGCGCCCGCGATGTAGGCGGTCAGTTCATCGGACGGCGAATGCCCGATCCAGCGCAGGGCAATGCGCCGCCCCTTCGGATCATCCACCAGCGGGCTGTCCGTGATCAGCGGGCCGTAGGGCGAGACCCGGCGGGTGACATCACGGTCGAAACCGAACCTGATTCGGACGGTTTCGCGTTCGATCCTGTACGCCGTGTCCGGCAGCGCGGTGACATCCACAAGGTCACTGGATCGCGCCCGCAGATTGGTCGCGCCCCACGCCAGGTGGCGACTGCGGCCCAGCCCGAATATCGGCAGGCCGGCCGGCATCATGCCCACGACCTCGTGGCCGGGGGATTTCAGACCGGCGAGCAACCACAGGTTCGGTGCCAGGATGCCGAGATGCGGATCGGTTGCCAGCATCGGCTTGCCGCTGGCCGACCGTTCGCCATCGACGGCCCAGGCGTTGGAACCACTGCGGGCGTGGGTGCCGATCATGTCGAGCAGCGCGGCGAGGCGTGCAGCGTTCTGCCGTTCCTCCGCATCGCCGCCCACCGCGACGCTTGGCACCGCGCCACCGTTGAAGGCCATGGCCTGCGCCCAGATCGTCGGCCAGTCGGCGCGATCCGACAGCGCCAGCATGCCGATGCCGGTCAGCCAGTTGACATCGGACCCGGCCAGGCGGCCAAAGGCCAGCACGTCATGCACCGTCCAGGGCTCCGGCCTGAACCCGAACAGCCTGTATTCATGCGGCAGTTCCTCGATCCGGGAGAGGTAGCTGTTGATGCCGTCAGTGAAGCGATCGAGCCATTGCCGGGTTGCCGCCGGCAAGCGGGCATAGGCTTCCTCCGTCCCCCGGTAGTAGCCGATGATGCGAATGGTCTCGTCGATGTCCGCGGCCAGAACACCGCCGATCTCGGAAAGCCGGCCAGCCGCCAGCCGCCGCGCGACCTCCATCTGCCCCGGGCGCAGGTGCGCATGGGCGTAGCCGCGCGCACACGCCG
>CAJYBQ010000441.1 GCA_913064755.1 uncultured Alphaproteobacteria bacterium | reverse complement strand
TGCGCGGCGCCGGCCGGCGGCGGTGGGTCGGGACGGGGCCGTGCTCGGGCTGGCCGGCGGGTGAACGGGCAAGAGCCGGGTGCTGACCACCCGGCTGGTGCATCTGCTCAACACCGGCACCGCGCGCCCCTGGGAGGTGCTGGCCGTGACCTTCACCAACAAGGCCGCGCGGGAGATGCAGGACCGGGTTGCCCAGTTGATCGGCAACCGGGTGGAGGGGATGTGGCTGGGGACGTTCCACGCCATCGGCGCACGCATGCTGCGCCGCCACGCGGAACTGCTGGGGCTGCGCAACGACTTCACGATCCTGGATGACGACGACCAGCAGCGGCTGCTGAAGCAGTTGCTGGAGGCGGAGAACATCGACACCAAGCGCTGGCCGCCCCGGCACCTGGCCAGTGTCATCGACGGCTTCAAGAACAAGGGGCTGATGCCCGACAAGGTGCAGGAATCCGACGGCGGCTTCGCCGACGGCCGTGGCCGCGACCTCTACCGCATGTACCAGGAACGGCTGCTGACCATGAACGCGGTGGATTTCGGCGATCTGCTGCTGCTCTGCATCCGCCTGTTCCAGACCGCGCCGGACGTGCTGGCCGAGTTCCAGCGCCGGTTCCGCTATATCCTGGTGGACGAGTATCAGGACACGAACGTGGCGCAGTACCTTTGGCTGCGATTGCTGGCGCAGGGGTCGAAGAACATCTGCTGCGTCGGCGACGATGACCAGTCGATCTATGGCTGGCGCGGCGCCGAAGTCGGCAACATCCTGAAGTTCGACAGCGATTTTCCCGGCGCGACCGTCATCCGGCTGGAGCAGAACTATCGTTCCACCGCCGCCGTGCTGAAGGCAGCGAGCGGCGTCATCTCCCACAACGAGGACCGGCTGGGCAAGACCCTCTGGACCGACATCCCCGGTGGCGAGAAGGTCACCGTGATCGGCGTCTGGGACGGGGAAGAGGAAGCCCGCACGCTGGGTGACGAGATCGAGAGCCTGCACCGCAAGGGAGAACGCCTGTCGGAAATGGCGATCCTGGTCCGGGCCACCTTCCAGATGCGCAGCTTCGAGGAGCGTTTCATCGAGATCGGGGTGCCTTACCAGGTCATCGGCGGCGTGCGCTTCTTCCAGCGCCAGGAGATCAAGGACGCCACGTCCTACCTGCAGGTCATCGCCCAGCCGGACAATGACCTGGCCTTCGAGCGGATCGTGAACACGCCGAAGCGCGGGCTGGGCGATGCCACCGTGCAGATGCTGCATCGCGCGGCCCGCGGCGCACGCCAGTCCCTCTACCGTGCCGCCGAGGCACTGGTGGAGACGGAGGAACTGAAGCCCAAGGCCCGCGGGACGCTGAAACGGCTGCTGGAGGACTTCGCCCGCTGGCGGCACATGAAGGATGACCTGGACCCGCAGGAACTGGCCGGGATGGTGCTGGACGAGAGCGGCTATACCGAGATGTGGCAGCGCGACAAGAGCCCCAATGCGCCGACCAAGCTGGACAACCTGAAGGAAATGGTCATGGCGATGGAGGATCGCGGCAGCCTGACCGAATACCTGGAACACATCGCGCTGGTGCAGGCCAACGACAATTCGGACGATACCGAGAAGGTATCGATCATGACCCTGCATGCGGCCAAGGGCCTGGAGTTCGATACCGTGTTCCTGCCGGGGTGGGAGGAGGAAGTCTTCCCCCATCGCCGCGCGCTGGAGGAGACCGGCAATGCCGGGCTGGAGGAGGAACGCAGGCTGGCCTATGTCGGCATCACGCGGGCGCGGCAGCGGTGCTTCATCAGCCACGCCGCCAACCGCCGGGTGTTCAACGAATGGCGATCCGGCATCCCCAGCCGCTTTGTCGAGGAACTGCCCGCCGACGCCGTTGAAGTACGTGCCGAGACCGGGCTCTACGGCGCATCGGCGCAACCCGGCGGTGCCGGCTTCCGCCAGGAAAGCCCCGGCAGCTTCGCCTATGACGCGCCCTGGCTGAAGGCGACGCAGCGGCTGAAGGAGAAGGGCTATCGCGCGGGCGGTTACGGGTCAGGCGGTCGTGCCCGCGGCAAGGTCATCCAGGGCGAGGCGCGGGAGGTCCGCACGCTGGAACCGGAACGCCGCTTCGAACACGGGGAACGGGTGTTCCACCAGAAGTTCGGCTATGGCCTGAGCGCCCGCGTCGACGGCAATCACCTGCTGATCGACTTCGAGAAGGCCGGGCAGAAGAAGGTCGTCGCGGCGTTCGTCGATCCGGCCTGAGCCAGGCGCCAGAATTCGGGGCGCCAGGATCCAGGACGACTCCGTTCGGGACGACCCCGTTCGGGACGGCTGGCCTACTTCGTGATCGGTGACAGCAGTTCCGGCGCGGTGACCAGCTGCCGGACGCCGTGGGAGTGGTCCTCCTCGAACACGTTGCCGTCCTCGGCCCACTTGTAGAGCGAGCCGACATCGACCTTGGCGCACTGCGGCCGGACACTCCACGTCACCTGCAGCGGGGAGCAGACTTCCTGCGTGTACTTCGGACCGGTGGTGGAGCCGGTGAACACCACCGGTGTCCCGGTGCCCGTGGGCAGCGAACGGGGCTGGTGGCGCCCATCCACCATGTTTCCGGCATAGGCAAAATCGGCGAAGTCGAGCGCCTTCGGGTCGTTCACCACCAGGAAGACCTGCGTTTCCACCCGCAGGGTGGGGTTCGCGCAGGTCTCGCTCAGGCACGATCCCAGGCCCTTGCCCGGCGTCACGTCGCAGGATGAATGCACCCAGTGCACCTCGATGGTGTCACCCGGCTTGATGCCGTGGAACGCGCCGTGCCCGTGACCCGGGTCCTCCAGCTCGGCTGCCGTCAGGCTGTCGCTGTTGTTGCACTTGTAGCCGCCATGGTCGCCCGGCCCCGCGGACACGGAGAAACCCGGCCCCTTGTGCTCGGCATTGGTATGCGTGTGGATGTTGCAGAGGTTCATCTGCGTCGATGGCGGGGCCAGCGGGAAGACCTGGGTATTGGTGCCGGTCGCGCTGGCGATGTCGCGCGGCGTCTGCGGCCCGTAGCCCTGGCACAGGCCCGCCGCCGAGGCGGCACCACCCGAAAGCAGACTGACCAGCACGGCATGAAACAACATTCTGGATCGCATGGCATCGCCCCCCTTGTTCGGTGCGGTTGCCTTCACGGTCGAATGGCAGCCACCCGATTCTTGAAGTCGGAATGATAGCGCAACGGAAGCGCACCTGCATCTTTCACGTGCAACCGCCAACACACGGCACCCCGACGCGGTGGCATCCGGCGCGCTGCCGTGGTTCAATTCCGGTGACCGGGCATGACCAGTCAGCGGGAGGGATACGGGCATGAATCTGATTCGAGGGATTATGACACTCGGGCTGGCCGCGTGGCTGGGCGCCGGGACCGCGCAGGCGGCAGACGCCACGACAAAGGCCGGAACCGGCACGGGATTCATCTTCGTATCCAGCGAGAAGGACAACACGGTCAACGTTATGGACGGCGACACGCTGGACATCGTCAAGCGCCTCGGCACGGCGGCCCGTCCCCGGCACCTGCGATTCGACCCGACGCGGACGCGGATATACGTTGCCTGCGGCCATGGCGACGCCCTCGACATCATTGATGGCGCCAGCCAGACGCTGGTGGACCCCAACGTCGGGAA
>CAJYBQ010000440.1 GCA_913064755.1 uncultured Alphaproteobacteria bacterium | reverse complement strand
GCCCTGTGGGTGGTTATGCGCACCGTGAACGCCCAGCGCGGGCAGCGCGAGACGCCGGCAACGCAGCTTGATGACACCGAGCGGGCGCGGCTCGATGCGCTGTTGAAGCAGGCTCCGGAGCGCGACTCTTGACACTCTTCGTTATCATTTGCTGCGTATTGTTGCTGGTCGGTGCGCTGTTCTATTTGCTGCCCACCCGCGACGCCGAGGATGATGCGGCCCGGCTGGCGCAGGCCAGAGAGGGGGCGGCCTTGGCGCCGGATTCATCACCGGGTCCGCACAGGATACCTTTTACGGGGGCGCGGGAATCGACCAGTTGGCCGGCGATGTCTCGTCCACCACCGAAGCAATGAACATCGCCGCGGATGATGGCACCGACGTCTTCGCCGATGGAACGTCGATCACGTCGATAGAGGTGGTGAACGCCGTCCTCGGTTCCGGCAATGACACCATCGACTTCGCGACCGTCGACAGGTCGGACACCATCGACGGCGGTGACGGCAACGACACCATCGACGCCGGCCTCGGCAACGACACGCTTTCGGGTGGTGCGGGCATCGACCTGCTGATCGCCGACTTCTCGGGCAACGTGAACTCCGTCATCACCCAGGGAACCGACACCGACATCACCCAGGCGACATCGCTGTTCCAGTCGGGCGGTTCCAAGAGCATCAGTGGCTTCGAGATCGTCAGCCTGACAGGCGGCAGCGCTGGCGACGAACTGGTTGGCGGCAGCTTCGACGACACGCTGATCGGCGGCGGCGGCGACGACACGTTGAACGGTGGACCCGGCGGCAATGACGACCTGTTCGGCGGCGACGGCAACGACACGGTGCTCGGTGGCGACGGCGGCGGCACGATCGACCTGGGCGGCGGTGACGACAGTGTGCAGGGCGATGCCGGGAACGACACCATCGATGGTGGCGGAGGTTTCGATGCGGTTGCCTATGACAACGAGAGCGGGATCCTCGGCATCAGCGTCGACCTGCGTACAGGCATTGCGGCAGATACCTTCGGTGACCTCGATCAGCTGATCAGCATCGAACGGGTCGTCGGGACGGAGCAGAACGACGATATCTTCGGCAGTGACGCCGATGAGCAACTGCAGGGTCAGGGGGGCAATGACCTGCTGGAAGGCGGCGGCGGTGCCGATACGCTGGTCGGTGGCAACGGGTCTGACGAGTTCCTGCATTCGGACGTGGCGGACATCGCGACGGTCGGGACCAACATAACCGTCGCGGCGTCGGGGCTGACGGTCGACCTGATCGACGATTTCGCCACCGGAACCGACGTGATCTCCTTCGATGAGACCGGTGGTTTCCTGTCCATCGATGGCGAGTCCGTTGCTTTCGCGACCATCGGAGTGGACTATGACGGCACCAACAGCGGCAGCGAGGCCAACGCCGCATACATCTTCGATGGCACCCACCTGATCTTCGATGACGACCTGCAGGCAGATGGCTACCAGGTCATTGCCGACATGAATGGCCAGTCGGTGTCCGAGGCCGATCTTGCCTTCATCGCCGATGGTCGTGGCGGTGTAGATGTCTGACCGCCGCCGGACCCGTGCCGGTCGCATCAACGCCGGGACCGTGAATGGCTGACACGTCGAAACAGGGTGGATTGCGCGCGCTGATCAAGCCGGTCTGGCCGGCGACCGGCGAGTTGCTGCTGCTCAGCCTGTTCATCAACGTGCTGGCCCTGGCCGTGCCCGTTTTCGTGCTGCAGGTCTATGACCGGGTGGTGGCCAAGGGCGGCCTGACGACCCTTCAGGGCCTGGCGGTCGGCATGGCGATCGTCATCCTGTTCGACTTCCTGCTGCGGCAGACACGCAGCCGCGCGGTGCAACGCGCATCACTGCGCTTCGACCTGCATTTCGGCCAGGTCCTGTTCCAGAAGCTCGGTCGGATGCCGCTGCGGGTGCTGGAGACCCGGCCGGCAGCATTCTGGCAGGGGCTGTTCCGGGATTCGGACACGGTGCGGAACGCGGTCGCCGGGCCCCCGGTGATCATGCTGGTCGACCTGCCGTTCGCGGTCCTGTTCATCGTGATCATCTACGTGGTGGCCGAACCGCTGGTCTGGGTCGTGCTGGCCGCCGCTGTCATCTTCATCCTGTTCGCCCTGCGATCCGGCTTTGCCATCGGGGCGGCGACGAACAGGGAACGCGGCACCTCCATCGGTCGGGATGCCTTCCTGGCCGACATCGTGGCCAACCGGACAACCATCAAGGCGCTGTCGCTGGAACAGGCGGTCATGCCCATGTGGCGCGACAGGCAGGTGGACGCGATCGACAGTTCGATGGATCGCGGACGCATCTCCGACACCTATGGCAACATCGGCGTCAGCCTGACCGTGATGACCACCATCGCGATCACGACCGCCGGTGCGCTGGCGATCATGGATCAGCAGATCTCCATCGGCTCGCTGGTCGCGACCAACATGCTGGCATCGCGGATCGTCGGCCCGTTCGCGCAACTGGTGACCCAGTGGCGGGCGCTGGTCATGGCGCGGCAGTCGGGCAAGCGCATATCCGAGGTCCTGAGCCTGCCTGACGACCACCAGGAACAGGCGATCGACCTGCCACGGCCCGAAGGGGCCATGACGGTGGAGGGGCTGACGTTCGCCTTCGCGCCGGACCAGGCACCCGTGCTGAAGGATATCCGGCTGAAGTTCCCAGCCGGGGGCATGCATGCCGTGGTCGGTCCCAACGAGTCCGGCAAGACGACATTGCTGAAGCTGCTGATGAATCTCTACCAGCCGCAGAGCGGTCGGATCCTGCTGGACGGTGCGGACATCACCCAGTTTCCGCTGACTCAATACGCGCGCTGGATCGGCTATGTGCCGCAGGAGAACGTGCTGCTGGCCGGAAGCATTCGCGACAACCTGGCCCGCGGCCGCGAAGACATCGACGACGCTGCCGTCCTGGCCGCGGCGCAGGCCGTTGGCGCGCATGACTTCATCGTCGATCTGCCGGATGGTTACGGCACCGTGGTGGGTGAGGGCGGGCGAACCCTTTCCGGTGGCCAGCGCCAGCGCCTGGCCATAGCGCGGGCCCTGATCGGTGACCCGCCGGTGCTGTTGCTTGACGAACCGTCGGCCAGCCTGGACCGGGCGGCGGAGGAATCGCTGCGTGATCAACTGAAGGCGCTTTCCCGTGATCACACGGTCATCATGGTATCGCACAGTTCCATCCTGCTGGGTGCCTGTGACAACATCGTCGTGCTGGACCGGGGCGTCATCGTGCGCGGTGGTCCGGCGCAGCAGATGCTGCCGACGATCATGCAGCGTCGACCGGCGGCGGCCCAGCCAGGCGCAGCAGCGGCACGGCAAGGGGCAGGCGAGGCATCGGCATCCGGCGCCCGGCCCGCCGTCGCGCCGCCTGCCGTGACGCCGCCGGTGCAACCGACCGAGGCGGGGTCATGACCACCGACGAACGCATTGCGCAGATGCATCGACAGGCCCGCGCCACCTTGTGGCGGGGCATCGCGCTGATCGTCATCCTGTTGCTGCCCGGTTTCCGCGTCTGGGCCGCGACGGCGCAGATGGACGGGGGCCCGGTGGCACCGGGGGAGGTGACGACCCGGGGCAAGGTCCGGCTGAGCCCACACCGGGCATGTGGCTGCGCCTCGGACATGCTGCTGCGCGCCGG
>CAJYBQ010000439.1 GCA_913064755.1 uncultured Alphaproteobacteria bacterium | reverse complement strand
CCCAACCTCTTCAATTCCCGAACCTGTGCGACAGCCGGTCAGGCGCGGACGGCTTGGCCGCAGCATGATCCGCTATCTGCTCATCCTCGCTGCAGCCCTCACCGCGCTGTATTTCGGTTATACGGAAGTCAAATCGCGTCTGACGCACGTCTTTGAATACGATGCGCGCATCACCGCTGATCTGGTGACCATGTCCAGCCGCCGCGACGGTCAATTGTTGGAACTGGCTGTACAGGAAGGGCAGGACGTTGAAGCCGGCGACATTCTTGCCCGCCTGGACGACCGGATCCAGCAGCTGGAAGCCGCCGCCATAGAGGCCCGCCTGGCCTCGCTGGAAACCGAGCGCGAACGCCTCGCCAGCAAGCAGGAGATGATGGGCCAGCAAACCGGCAGCCGCATCTCATCCCGCATGTCGGAATTGAAGGCGGGAGAGGCCAAACGATCCTCTCTTCGGGCTGAACTCGCCCTGGCCCAGCAGGATCTGGCACGGGTCAGTAAACTGTTCGGTCGCAAGGTCATCACCCGGGCGAGGCTGGACGAAGCCCGGGCGCATGTGGGCCGGCTGCGGCCCCCTGCGGGGCACCCTGGCCAGGGCGACCCTGTCCGAAAGCTTCCCGGAACTCTGGCTGCTCGGCCTCGGCGCATTGTTCATCGGCGTGGTCATGGCATTCCCCAACGGTCTCGCCGGCCTCTATGCCGAGCAGGTCCAGCCGCGGCTCGCCGATCTCTGGTTCCGGATGCGGGGCAACGCCCGGCCCGCGGCCGCAAGGCCATCCGCCGACCCCGATCTTGAAGCGGCAGAGTGAGGACGCCTGCAATGACCATTGAAAACTCCAGTTTTGTCCTCGAGGTCGAGAAGCTGACCGTCTCTTTCGATGGCTTCAAGGCGGTCGACAACCTGAGCTTCTACATCGAGCCGAACGAATGCCGGGTCATCATCGGGCCGAACGGTGCCGGTAAGACCACGGTCCTGGACCTGATATGCGGTCGTACCAAGGCGACCTCCGGTTCGGTGTCCTTCAAGGGCAGGGAACTGCTGTCCATGCGGGAGGACCAGATCGTCCACGCCGGCGTGGGGCGCAAGTTCCAGACGCCCTCGGTCTACGAGGATCTGACGGTCTTCGAGAACCTGGAACTCTCCTATCCCAAGGGCCACGGCGTCTTCGGAGCGCTGACGTTCCGCCGTGACCAGGCCGTGCGCGACCGGGTGCGGGAAATCGCCGAGACGATCTTCCTGGTCGACCAGCTCGACGAGAAGGGGGCCTTCCTCAGTCATGGACAGAAGCAGTGGCTGGAGATCGGCATGCTGCTGATCCAGGACCCGGAACTGCTGATGCTGGATGAGCCGGTGGCCGGCATGTCGGTCGCCGAGCGGGAGAAGACCGCCGACCTGCTGAAGCGGATCATCGAGGACCGGTCGGTGATCGTGATCGAGCATGACATGGGATTCGTCGAGAACATCGCCAGCCGGGTCACGGTCCTGCACCAGGGAAAGATGCTCTCGGAAGGGTCGATGGAGCGCGTCAAGAACGATCCCAAGGTCATTGAAGTCTACCTGGGCCATTGAGGAAAAACGACATGCTGAATGTTGAGAATCTGCGCGCTTCCTATGGCCAGAGCGAGGTCCTGCACGGTCTCGATCTCGACGTCGCGGCCGGTGAGATCGTTGCCATCATGGGCCGCAACGGCATGGGCAAGACCACGCTGATGAAGACGCTGATGGGCATCGTTCCGGCGACGTCCGGGACGATCCGTGTCGATGGCACGGACATCACCGGCATGAAGTCGCACCGCAGGGTGGCCGCCGGCATCGGCTATGTGCCGCAGGGGCGGATGATCTTCAGTGCCATGACGGTGCAGGAGAACGTGGAGACGGGGCTGACCTCCACCGGCTCGAAGGTGGTGCCGCCCGACATCTACGAACTCTTCCCCGTCCTGCTGGAAATGAAGGGGCGGCGCGGCGGCAACCTGTCGGGCGGCCAGCAGCAGCAGCTCGCCATCGCCCGGGCCCTGGCCTCGGACCCCAAGGTGCTTCTGCTCGATGAACCGACGGAGGGCATCCAGCCCTCCATCATCCAGGAGATGGCGCGCACCCTGAAGCAGATCCGCGACGAACGGGGCCTGTCGATCATCGTGTCCGAACAGGTGCTGCGTTTCGCCCTGGACGTCGCCGACCGCGTCATCGTCATCGAGAACGGTCGCTTCGTGCATGACAGCCCGCGTGACGGCGTGGATGCCGACCGCGTCGCAAGATTTCTCTCGGTTTGATTCAAAGAAGGAAGGAAATGGAGATGACGGATACTCTGATCTCGGTGGACCTGTCGCAAAGTCCCACCACGAACGAGAACATTCACAATCGCTGGCATCCCGACATCCCGATTGCCGCCTGGGTCGATCCCGGCGACGAATTCAAGATCGAGACCTATGACTGGACCGGTGGCCAGATCGCCAACAATGACGACGCGTCCGACGTGCGGGACGTTGAACTGGAGCAGGTGCACTACCTGTCCGGTCCGATCGGCGTCAAGGGCGCGGAACCGGGGGACCTGCTGGTCGTCGAGATCCTGGATATCGGGGCCAAGGAAGAAAGCCAGTGGGGCTTCAACGGCTTCTTCTCGAAGCAGAACGGCGGCGGCTTCCTGACCGACCACTTCCCCCAGGCGCAGAAGTCGATCTGGGACTTCAAGGGCATGTTCACCGAATCCCGCCATGTCCCGGGCGTGCGCTACGCCGGCCTGATCCATCCGGGCCTGATCGGCTGCCTGCCGGATCGCAAGATGCTCGACATGTGGAACAGTCGCGAGAAGGCACTGGTCGATACCGATCCGCACCGGGTGCCGGAACTGGCCACCCTGCCGAACACCCAGGCGGCGCACATGGGGCGCATGAAGGGTGATGCGCGCGATGCGGCGGCCGCCGAGGCGGCGCGGACAGTGCCCCCGCGGGAGCACGGCGGCAACTGCGATATCAAGGACCTGTCACGCGGCTCGAAGGTCTATTTCCCGGTCTACGTCGATGGGGCCGGGCTTTCGATGGGCGATCTGCACTTCAGCCAGGGCGACGGCGAGATCACGTTCTGCGGCGCCATCGAGATGGCAGGCTGGCTGAAGCTGAAGGTCGAACTGATCAAGGGCGGTGTCGAGAAGTACGGTATCCGCAACCCGGTCTTCCGCCCGTCGCCGATGAGCCCGAAGTACGACGATTACCTCATCTTCGAGGGCATCTCGGTCGACGAGGCCGGCAAGCAGCATTACCTGGACGTGCACATCGCCTATCGCCAGGCCTGCCTGAATGCCATCGAGTACCTGAAGAAGTTCGGTTATTCCGGGGCGCAGGCCTATGCGATCCTCGGCACGGCACCGGTTCAGGGGCACATCTCGGGTGTCGTGGACATTCCGAATGCCTGCGCGACCCTGTGGCTGCCGAACGACATCTTCGCCTTCGACATGATGCCGACCGCCGATGGTCCGTTCAAGGCCATCGACGGGTCAGTCGACGTGCCGCTCGCGCCGGATCTCTGAGGCGGGGGCGGTTCGCGGCGCACCGGCCCGTCACCTCCGGGCCGGTGCGTCTCTCCCCGGCCTGTCTTCCGTGTCCAGTTCCCCTTGATGGAGCCCGAAGATGCCCCTCTACGACTACCAGTGCCCGGAATGCGGTCCGTTCGAGG
>CAJYBQ010000438.1 GCA_913064755.1 uncultured Alphaproteobacteria bacterium | reverse complement strand
CCGGGGGGCGCCGCCGGGCCCAGGCCCGGGGGGGCGGAACCCCACCCGGCGGAGGCGGGGGGGCCCGCCCCGGGGCGGAGGCACGGGTGGTCGGGTGCGCGCGCCGGAACGACCGAACGTTGACCCGCCATATCAGCTATCCATCAGGTTTCGGGGAACGACGCATGTGGGCGGTGGCAGCGAACCCGCCACCGCCCGCAACGGTCATTCGACCGCAAGCGCCATGTCGAGCAGCGCCTGCCCGTCGGGAACGTCGGCCACGAAGGCCTTGTAGGACGTTTCCTGGGCCAGCGCGCGCCATTCGGCGAAGTCGGCCGCGGTCATGCTGGCGATCTCGACGCCGGCCTTCCTGAAGACCTCGACAGATGCCGCGTCCTGCTTCTTGGCTTCTTCCAGGTAATAGGCCTGTGCCTTCGCGGATGCGCTCAACAGGGCTGCCTGCTGCGCGGCATTCAGCCCGTCGAACGTGGACTTGTTCATCAGCAGGGGCTGGTACATGAACCATAGCGCGACATCACCCGCCGGGGTGTAGCACTTCACCTGTTCGTAGATGCGGTAGGACACGAAGGACGACGAGGACGTGTTCGCCGCGTTCAGGATGCCCGTCTGCATGGCGTTGTAGATTTCCGACGACGCCATCGACGTGATCGATGCCCCGGCACCGGCCAGCATCTGTTCGAAGGCCTTGCCCGCGGCACGGGTCTGCAGCCCCTTCACGTCTGCGGGCTTCGTGATGCCCTTGTCCTTGCCGACAAACCCACCGGCCAGGTAGCCGTGGCCCCGCCCCCTGTCCGCATCCTCGGCCATCTTCGCTTCCAGCGCCTTCATGAACGGCGATGCGCTCAGGCGGGCGGCATGGTCGTGGTTCTTCACCAGGCCGGGCATAAGGGTCAGGTTGTAGGCAGGCTGCTGGCCACCGGCATAGCTGAGCGGCAGCACGGCCATGTCGAGCTGGCCGCGGCTGAGCGGGCGATACTGCTCGCGCGGCTTGAACAGCGACTTGGAACCGAAGATCTTGATCTCCAGGTCTACATTGGCCGCGGCGACGCCGTCGGCCACGATCTGTGCAACCTGGTGGCGGACATCCTTGTTCGACCACTGGTGCGACAGGCGCAGTTCGGTCGCCTGTGCGATGGAGCCCATGCCGAGCAGACCGAGCACCGCGACGGTGCCGAGAATCCTGGATTTCATTGTCGCCTCCCTATTGTTCGTCAGGGCATTCGACCCTGTCGTTATACTTCGGCTTTCGCATGACGCGCATTCACTGTCAATAAATCTGTATACAATCCGGGTCTGTTTGCACGCAAAGCCGTTACATGGTACCAGCGCGCATGGAAGCCAAACGTGCAGACATGATCGCCGATACTCTGGAGCAGCTTGTTTTCACGGGTGAATACAAGGACGGCCAGAAACTGGACGAGATTGGCCTCGCCACCCGTTTCGACGTTTCTCGGACTCCGGTGCGGGAGGCGCTGCAGCGGCTGGTGCATACGGGAATGGCGGAGAAGATTCCCCATCGCGGCGTCTTCGTGCGCCAGCCGGGTCCAGTCGAACTGATGGAGATGTTCGAGACCATGGCGGAGCTGGAGGCAGCTTGCGGCAGGCTGGCGGCGGCGCGGATCAGCGACGAGGGGCTGGCCACGTTGACGGCCACCGTCGAGGCCTTCCGGCAGGCCATCGCCGACCAGGACCCCGACCGCTATTACGCCGAGAACGAGATATTCCACCAGGCGATCTATCGCGGCAGCGCCAATGGTTACCTGGAGAAGGAAGCCCTGCGGCTGCAGAACCGCCTGAAGCCCTATCGCCGGGTCCAGTTGCGTTTCCGGGGCAGGATGGACCAGTCCATGGCCGAACACCTGGTCATCGTCGCGGCCTTGAAGGACGGCGACGGGGAGCGCGCGGCGTCAGCGCTGCGCGATCACGTCGCCGTGCAGCGCGAGAAATTCCACCTGTTGATGGCCAACCTGCGGCGCTGAGGCCGACCAGGGACGAACGGACGGGACCTTCTCAGCCAGCCGGGCTGATCTGCAGGAACGCGCGGCGTCCGTCGTCGAAATGGGCCTGCGCCCGGTCGGGACCCAGCCGCACCAGGTAGAACCGGTTCTCGGTCCCGTCGCGGAACGTGGCATAGCGGGTCCAGTAACCGTCACCGGCAAAGCCGTAGCGACCTTCATCGGTGCTGCCGTCGGCGAATTCCGCCACGCATGTGCCGTCACCCCGATAGGTGATGGTTGCGGCCAGTTCACCCGTGTCCGGGTCCAGGGATCGCACGCGCTGGCCTTCGATGAACCGGCGAACCTGTTCCGCCGTCAGCCGATCCTCCATGCCCGCTCAGGCTTCCCGCACGCGCTGGATCACCGTGTCGCCCAGCACCAGCACATCCATGTCCGTGCGCAGGAAGCAGTCCAGGGCTTCCTTGGGGCGGCAGACGACGGGTTCGTTCTCGTTGAAGGAAGTGTTCAGCAGCATCGGCACGCCGGTCAGTTTCTCGAATGCCGAAATCAGGCCGTGATAGCGGGGATTGGTGGACCGGTGGACCGTCTGCAAGCGACCCGAACCATCGACATGCGTGACGGCCGGAATCTGCGCCCGGCGTTCTTCGCGGATCTGGAACACCTGCATCATGAAGGGGACGTTGTCGTCCTCCTCGAACCAGTCGGAGACGTGCTCGGACATGATGGAAGGGGCGAAGGGGCGGAAGCTTTCGCGCTTCTTGATCTTGGCATTGAGCAGGGCCTTCATGTCGCCCCGGCGCGGATCTCACAGGCTGGAGCGGTTGCCGGGCGCGCGCGGCCCCCACTCCAGGCGCCCCTGGAACCAGCCGATGACAGTGCCGGCGGCGATGGCGTCGGCGGTATGGGCGCAAAGCGCTGCCTCGTCATCGAACCGCGTGACCGTGCAGCCCGCGTCATCGATTTCCTGCTTGCTGGTTTCCAGCAGTTCGGCGATCTCGCCCTCGCCATAGGCCGGTCCCCAGTAGGCATGGTCCATGACGAAGCCGCGCGGCGCGCCGCTGGCGTGCCAGGCGGCATAGGCGGCACCGATGGCACCGCCCGCGTCACCGGCGGCGGACTGGATGTAGACTTCCTCGTAGGCCGTCTGGCGGCGTACCTTGCCATTGGCGACGGAGTTCATGGCGCAGCCGCCGGCAAGGCACAGGCGTTTCAGCCCGTGGCGCGGCTGCAGCGTGTTGAGCAGGTTGAAGAAGGCCACATACTCGCACCCAAATTCGATGCCAACGGCTTGATTCCCGCCGTTACGACCGACTTTACGTCGGGCGAGCTACTCATGCATGGCTACATGAACGCGCAAGCGCTAACCCTGACCATTGAATCGGGCGAGGCACACTACTTTAGCCGCAGCCGCCAAGCTAGTTGGCACAAAGGCGCCACGAGCGGACTAACACAGACGGTGCGGGAACTGCGCATCGATGACGATCAGGATTGCGTCTGGCTGCGCGTTCATGTTGCCGGTGGCGCCAGCTGTCATGTGGGCTACCGGTGATGCGCTTACCGGGCGCTGCCGACTGGCCGCGCAGCCGCAGCAGCCGCCCCGCTGCCGGTGACTATCACGGAACACGACAAGCTCTTCGACCCGGAACTCTTCTCTACCGAGCTTAGAACACACACCAATCCCACTGTAACGTCACACCTAGTCTTTTACGCACG
>CAJYBQ010000437.1 GCA_913064755.1 uncultured Alphaproteobacteria bacterium | reverse complement strand
CGCCGGTCGAACCGGTCGGCTGTGCGGTTGACCGGCCGTTCGAGGCTGGCACTGAACTGGCTCTGGCCGCCCGGCCGTTTCAGATAGAGCACCAGCGATCGTGCCAGCCGCAGGGCCTCCGCGCGCCCGAGATCGACCTCCACCATGCCGAGTGCCATGTCGATCCCGGCGCTGACCCCGGCAGAGGTCCCGACCTTACCATCCACCACGAAGATCGCGTCCCGGTCAACGTCGACCAGCGGATACTGCGTCGCCAACTGGTTGCACCAGCCCCAGTGCGTCGCCGCCCGTCGTCCGTCCAGATGCCCGCAAGCGGCGAGGATGAAGGCCCCGACGCAGACGGAACCATAGCGCGCCGCCCGTGGCACCGTCCTCGCCAACCAAGCCAGCAGGCCCGGCAGACGGCACGGTGTCAGCGCGCTGCTGCCGCCGGATACCAGCAGGACATCGATGGGGGTGTCATCCACCGCCCGGAACGGCAGGGTCTGCAACGCGACACCCGTGTCGGTGGTGACCTGCCCACCGTGCTCCGAGACCAGCGAAACCCGGTATCCCGGCCGGTCCGCACCGTGCTGGTCGGCCCTGGCGTCGTGGAACACCTGCAGCGGCCCGGTGACATCCAGCAGCTTGGTGCCGGGGAACAGCACCATGACGACGTGGCGCTGACGCGGAGTATCTGGTTTGGCAGAAAACGAGGGCATATTGACATTCATGCCAGATCGCCCGCGTGCGATCAATGTCCGGCGAGATTGATCCGAGATCAGGAGGTTACGTGAAATGCTTGAACTGCGCCCGAACTGCCAGATGTGCGACCGGGACCTGCCGCCGCAATCCGCGGATGCGCGCATCTGTTCCTACGAGTGCACCTATTGCGCGGATTGCGTGGCCTCGGTCCTGCACAATGTCTGTCCCACCTGTGGCGGGGGATTCGTGCCGCGCCCGATCCGGCCACGGCAGTCCTGGCGACAGGGGTGGAAGACGGGGCTGGACCACCATCCCGCAGACCAGCGGCGTCGCTATCTGAAATTCGACCAGGCGGATGTCTTGGCCCATGTCGCGCGTATCCGGCACCTGGCTCCCGAAGAACGGTGACGGTCAGGGTTCTCCGCGCGCCTGGTTGTCGGCGGCGCGGTTGTCGGCAGCCTGTTCGCCACCCGGCCTGTCACGCTCGGCCCCGTCACGCTCCGTGCTGTCACGCTCGGCGCTGGCAAGCATGTGACCGGCGCTGACCGGCGGTGTCCGCCCGGATACTTCCGTGATCAGCTTGGCCAGCATGGCGCGGGGAAAATCCCTGAACCCCAGGGTGGGGAGGACGAAGGCCCCGACGCCACCGGCGACATCGGTCTCGAAGTAACGGACCAGTTCCGCGCGATCCTCGTGCTCCTTGCGGTCCTGCAGGATCGGCAGGCCATTGATGACGATGCCGCGCAGGACCACCAGGTCACGGGCTTCCGCGGCCTTCACGCCCTGGTTCGACGGGTCGTCCCCCGACAGGTCGATGATGCGACGCGGTCCGTCGTAGCCGTTGCTGTCGATCTCGTCGGCACCGCGCAGCAGGGCGGTTCCGATCGCGGTGAAGCTCAGGCCGTCCCAGGGTGGTTCCGTCTCGGCGGCAACCCGGTCGGCAAAGCCGTTGGCGCTCTCGGTGCCGTCGATCAGGGTCCACGGCACGGCGATGACCTGGTTCTCCGGTCCGGCCCAGAACATCACCGCGACGGCCGCGCGCCCCGTCGGCAGGTTCCGGATCGCGGAAATCAGCCGTTCATGGCGAAAGGCGGCGGCCAGGCCGTTGATCTGCGCGGCATGTTCTTCCACCGTCACGCTGTGGGAGACGTCCAGCGCCAGCAGAAGCTCCAGATCAACACGCACACCTTGTTCTGCCCGCGCCTGATGAACCGGCAGGGCGGCAAGAACTGCCAGTAGAAATGCACCAAGAACAGCCCGACAAGGTCGTGTCACGCATCGTTCCTCCCCTTGCGTCCGCGTCATTGTTGCAAATGTTTCGCCGCTGTTGGAAACTTGTTGCATTCAAAGAGCGGCAACGAATGCAAAAAAATCGCCGCCTGGGAGGAGCTAATCATGTTGAAACGCCTAATGTGCGCGGCCGTGATCGCTGGCATGCCAGCAATCGCAGGGGCGCAGACCATTGACGACCTCAAGAACGACGAGGCGACGACGGACAGTGTCCTGACCCTCGGAATGGGGTGGGGTCAGACCCGCTACAGCCCGCTGGAACAGATCAACGCTGGCAATGTCGGTCGCCTGGTACCGGTCTGGAACTACAGTCTTGGCGACAACCGGGGGCAGGAATCTCAGCCGATCGTGCACAAGGGCGTCATGTATGTGACGACCCATGATGCGACCCATGCCATCGAGGTGAAGACCGGCCGCAACATCTGGGTCAACAAGATCGAGTACCCGCCGGAGACCCCGCGCATCGTCTGCTGCGGCATCGTCAATCGTGGCTCCGCCATTCTGGATGGCCGCCTGTTCCGCGTGACGCTGGATGGCAATGTCATCGCGCTCAGCATGGAAACGGGCGAGGAGCTGTGGCGTTCAGCGGCCGCGTCCATCGACGACGGCTATTCCATGACGCTGGCACCGCTGGTGACACCGGCGGCGGTCATCACCGGCGTTTCGGGCGGCGAATACGGCACCCGTGGCTTCATCGATGGCTGGGAGCCGACGACGGGCAAGCACCTGTGGCGCAAGTACGTGATTCCGGGGCCGGGCGAGAAGGGCAACGAGACCTGGCCGGGTGATACCTGGAAGCATGGTGGCGCACCGACCTGGATCACCGGTTCCTACGATCCGGAACTGAACCTGGTCTACTGGGGTACCGGCAACGGCGGCCCGTGGAACGCCGAGTTCCGCAAGGGCGACAACCTCTACATCACCTCCACCCTGGCCATGCGCCCGGAAACCGGCGAGATCGTCTGGCATTACCAGTATTCACCCAACGACCCCTACGATTACGACGAGGTCGGCGAGAACATCCTGGTGGACCTGGAAATCGACGGCAAGAAGCGCAAGGCGCTGATCCATGTTGCCCGGAATGGCTACATGTACGTGCTTGACCGGGCCACCGGCGAACTGCTGCGGGCCAACCAGTACGTCAAGCATCTGAACTGGGCCGACGGCATCGACATGAAGACCGGTCGTCCGATCGATTCGGAGATCACCAAGAAGATGCGGGCGGGCGAGGAAATCGTCGTCTGGCCGGGTGCCTTCGGTGGCAAGAACTGGTTCCCCGCGTCCTACAGCCCGAAGACCGGCCTGGTCTATTCCAACACCCTGGAAATCGGCATGGGCTACAAGCCCATCGAGCCGAAGCTGGTGAAGGGCACCTTCTACGTCGGTATCGACCTGTCCAAGGCGCTGTTTCACGTGAAGGAAGGCGAGAAGCATTCCTACCTGCGTGGCATCGACCCGCTGACCGGCAAGACGAAGTGGGAAGTCGGCTTCGATGTCGCCAACTGGAGCGGCACCATGGCCACCGGCGGAGGGCTGGTGGTCACCGGCGCACCGACTGGCGACTCCATGGCCTTCGATGACGACAACGGCAAAAACCACTGGCAGTTCCAAACCGACGCCGGGCTCAACGGCGAGCCGGGGACCGACAACCACGCCGCTGTGCAGACAATTGCCATCCCCTCAGAGAACGGGGGCGCCCC
>CAJYBQ010000436.1 GCA_913064755.1 uncultured Alphaproteobacteria bacterium | reverse complement strand
CCTGTATATCCACGTTGCACGTGCGCAGGGCTGGCGGCTTTCCGGCATCAACTTTCCCGGCCATTTCCTGCTGCGCCTGGCCGTGGCCGAAGGCGTGGAGATCATCGATCCGTTCAACGCGGGGCGGACGCGCGACATGCCCGATCTGCAGGCGCTGCTGCACCGGATTGCAGGGCCGGAGAAGAAGCTGGAGATGCAGCACATGGCGGCGGTGCCGGCGCGGCAGGTGCTGATGCGTCTGCAGAACAACATCCGCATCCGGGCGGAGCAGGCGCGTGACCTGCCGCGCGCGGCCGAGATCCTGCGCCGCATTTCCCTGTTCGCCCCGCGGGAGCCGGGGGTCTGGCTGGACCGTGCCGACCTGGCGGCCAGATCCGGCAACCTGATGGCCGCGCGGGAGATACTGGACGAGGGAATTGGCCTGATGGGCCCTGACGAGGCTGCAGGCCTGCTGCGCACCGCGCGAGAACGGCTGACACGCCGCCTCAATTGACCCACTATGACGGCCTGTCTTTCCTGGGGAGGAACCGTCATGAGCTGGAAGAACGTCACCGTCGAACGCAAGGGTACCGTCGCGCTGGTCACCATGGACCGGCACGAGAAGCTGAATGCCTTCAACCCGACCCTGATGCGGGAAATGACGGAGGTTGCGCTGTCATTCCATGACGACCGGGATGTTCATGCCGTCGTGCTGCGTGGCAACGACAACTACTTCTCGTCGGGCGCCGACCTGACCGATGCCGACATGTGGCGCACCGAAGGCCTGAGCGAACTGGATATCCGTGACCGGTTCCGCATGGGCGGACGGCTGTGCGACGCCTGGGAGAAGATGCCCCAGATCACCGTCGCCGCCATGGAACGCATGGCCGTCGGTGCCGGGTTCGCCCTGCCGCTGGCGATGGACTGGCGGGTGCTGGGCCGGTCGGCGTACCTGTACGTGCCGGAAATCAAGATCGGCCTGAACCTGCAATGGGGTGCCCAGCCGCGCCTGACCCGGCTGGTCGGGCCGGCCCGCGCCAAGCGGATCATCATCCTGTGCGAGAAGATGGGCGCGGAACAGGCGCTCGACTGGGGCCTGGTGGATGAAGTGGCCGATGACGGCAAGGCGGCCGAGCGGGCCATGGAACTGGCGGAGATGGCCGCGTCCATGCCGCCGACTGCCGTGCGCATGGTGAAGGAAGCAGTGAATGCCACCGCCAATGCCCTGAACCACGTGTCCAGCTATGCCGATTTCGACCAGAGCTGGTTGGGTGCCAACCTGTCCGCCGCCCAGATCGCGCGGAAGGAATTCGGCAAGGACTGATCGGCGTGCCTGCGAAGCGGAGTGGTTTCCTCCATCGAGGGACCGCTCCGCGCCGTCAGTGAACGGTCTGTGCCGCCGTTGCCTTGTCGACCCAGCGTTCGATCACCTTCTCCAGCCAGTCCCATTCCTGGTAGCCCATGGAGAGAAGGCGATAGCGTTCCTCGTCGTATCCCAGCAGCGTCGGGAAGCCGTGGACGCCGAGCTGGCGGCTGAAGGCAAAGTCCCGCTCCGTCATCTGGCGGGTGTTCTCGGCGTCGAATGTCTCGAGGAAGGCGGCGCGGTCGAGGCCGAACTCTGCCGCGATGTCGGCAAGGGTTTCGGTGTCCGTGACGTCGCGGTTGTCGCGATAGAAGGCACCCTGCAGCACTTCCAGGAATTCGAGCGGCCTGTCGCTGCCGAGCTTCTTGGCGGCAACCACGGCCCTGCTGGGCGGCTCCGTGTTGTAGACGAAGCCTTCACGGTCGAAGAAGCCGTAGTCGAAAGGCTGCCCTGACGCCTCGTTCACATGCTGCCAGTGCTTGCGCACCTCGTCCTTCACATGCGGTTTCATCGGCTTGGTGACGCCGGGGTAGAGCCCGCCCATGACAAGCCGGATCGGGAAATCCGGAAAGCGTTCGCGGATGCGGTCGATGGTCGGTGCGAAGCCCCAGCACCAGGAACACATGGGGTCTGCCAGAAAGATGAAACGCAGGGTCATGACGGGTGTTCCTCCTGGCTGTGGTCAACGGTCAGACTCAGCCCGCGTCGCTGAACTTCGGTGCCCGCTTTTCCATGCCTGCACGCACCGCTTCCAGCTGGTTGTGGCTGCCGATCAGGCGTTCCTGTTCCAGCGATTCAGCCATCAGCAGATCGGCCTCGTTGCTGTCGCCGCGCCGGTTCATCAGGCGTTTCGCGGCGCGGATGGCATCGGGGCTCCTGGAAGCGATATCGCGCGCCAGGGCCATGGCCTCCGCATGCGGGTCGGCGGCGGTGCGGGTGGCGAAACCCAGCGAAACGGCTTCATCGCCGGAGAACTGTCGACCGGTGTAGGTCAGTTCGCGGACCACGTCGTCGCGCGCCAGTTCCCGCATCAGCGGCAGACCGGCCAGGTCAGGCACCAGGCCCCATTTGATCTCCAGCACCGACATGCGCACGTCCGGGGTCACGATGCGGATGTCCGCGCCGAGGCAGATCTGCAGCCCGCCACCGAGGGCCACGCCATGTACGGCCGCGATCACCGGCACCGGCAGGTTGCGCCAGCCCCAGGCGGTCTGCTGCGCCCGATTGGCATCGCCATGGGTACGGGTGGTCAGCCGACCCGGTTCGCGGGCATTGCCCTTGTCCATCGCGGCAAAGCTGGCGAAATCCAGACCGGCACAGAACGCGCGGCCTTCACCCGACAGCACCACCGCGCGCACCGCGCTGTTGGCGCCCAGTTCGGCAATGGCGTTGATGATGCCATCGAACATCGCCGGATCGAGGGCGTTCATCTTGTCGGCACGGTTCAGCCGCACGTCGGCGACCCCGTCTGCAATGGAAATCGTGACGCGATCATTCATGGGCGGGCGCTCCCGGTGCTGGACGGGTGGTTGGAAACCGCGGGCGACGGGCGTCGAGCCTCCACAGAGGCCACCGCCCGTCGCCCTGCCGGATCAGAGGGCTTCGATGATGGTGACGTTGGCGATGCCGCCACCTTCACACATCGTCTGCAGCCCGTAGCGCTTGCCACGGCTGCGCAGCGCGTTGACCAGGGTGGTCATCAGCTTGGCACCCGATGCGCCCAGCGGATGGCCGAGCGCGATGGCGCCGCCATTGACGTTCAGGCGTTCATGATCGGCACCGATTTCCTTCATCCATGCCATCGGCACGGGGGCAAAGGCCTCATTCACTTCATAGAGGTCGATGTCGTCGATCTTCATGCCTGCACGGGACAGGGCCTTCTGCGTGGCGGCAATCGGCTCCTCCAGCATGATCACCGGATCACCGCCGGTAACCGTCAGATTGTGGATGCGGGCCAGCGGCGTCAGATTGTGTTCCTTCAACGCACGTTCGTTGACCACCAGAACACCCGCGGAACCGTCACAGATCTGGCTGGCATTGGCGGCGGTGATCGCACCGCCTTCCTGCAGCAGCTTCACCGACGAAATGGATTCCGGCGTGGCATCGAAACGGATGCCCTCGTCGATGGTGTGCATCTCGCGGCCATCGGCACCCTCGACCTCCAGCGCCAGGATCTCGTTCTTGAAGGCGCCTTCCTCGGTGGCGCGGCTGGCGCCCTTGGGGCTCGCCGGGCGCAAGGCGTCGAGCTGACCGGGGTCGTCGTCGGCCTTCTTGCTCCTCCGACTTCCGCCGCTGCCCTGGGCGGACTCCTCCACAGGTCCTCGTCGCCCGACCTC
>CAJYBQ010000435.1 GCA_913064755.1 uncultured Alphaproteobacteria bacterium | reverse complement strand
TTTCACCGCGGTCGTTGGGCTGTCACGCACCGGGTCTCCGGCGCTGGAACTGACCTCAGAGCAAAGCATACAGGCGGCCGCAGCAGCCGTTACCGACCTTGGGCTGCCGCTGCGGCTCGTATTCGATGCGACCGGCTTTCTGCATGACGGCGTCGCCATGCCGGAAAAAACATGGCGCGATCTCAGCGCCGACCGGCTGGCCCATGCTTTTGCGGTTAATACGATCGGGCCGGCGCTTCTCATGAAACATTTCCTGCCCCTGCTGGCGCGCGACGGCAAGGCGGTCTTTGCAACATTGTCGGCGCGGGTCGGCAGTATCGGCGACAACCAGCTTGGCGGCTGGTACGGTTATCGTGCGTCCAAGGCAGCGCTGAACCAGATGGTCCGGTGTGCCGCGATCGAGCTGAAACGCAGCGCACCGTCTGCCATCTGCGTGGCGCTTCATCCGGGCACGGTAGAAAGTGGCCTGTCTGCGCCGTTCGAAAGGCGCGGCCTGGACGTGCGCCCGCCCGGTCCGGCGGCCCCACCCGCTGCGCCTCTGCCGCCTCCATCAGGCGCCTGTTCATGGCCAGTTCCTGGTTCATCGACCAGCCGAGATGCAGGCTCATCCAGTAGGACCCCATGGCGCTGGGAATGCCCGCCTTGATCTCCGGCTGGCCAGCCCGGACACCCGCGTGGGCGACGCGCAGGTCGGAAACCAGGCTCAGCTGGAATCCGCCGCCGGTGGCGACCCCGTTCAGGGCGGCGATCACGGGTTTCTCCGTCATCAGGATCTGGCGGTAGCAATTGCACACCCGCCCGAACCATTCCTCCACCTGGTGGACCTGGATGTCGCGGGCTTCCTGCAGGTCGACGCCGGCGCAGAATGCCCGGTCACCGGCACCGGTCAGCACGATCCCCTGCACCGCCGGGTCGGCGTCCAGTTCGATCAGGGTGGCGGCGAGGTCACGCGCCAGGTCCGCGCTGATGGCGTTCAGCGCATCCGGCCGGTCGAGGATCAGCAGGGCGATGTCCCCCCGCATCTCGGTGGCGACTGTTCTGGTCATGTCCGGCTCTCCCCCTCAGCAACTTGTCTGCACGATCTGTACGCGCCTGGCAGTCGGCTGCAAAGGGGCCGCGCGGGTATGGCAGGGTCTCGGGCGCGCCGCGCCCCGGCTTCAGGCACCGGCCTGCAGCATTGCCCGCTCCAGCACCGGCATGATCGCCGGGTCCAGTGACTGCGCCACGTTGAAGCGCAGGAATCCGCTTGCCGCCTGGTTGAGGCTGAAGGCATTGCCGGGGGCGAGGATGACACCTTCCGCCAGGGCCAGCCGTGCGACATCGGCGGCATCCAGGTCGCCGGGCAGCCTGCACCAGAGGAACATGCCCGCGCCGGGTTCGATCCATGGTGTCAGGCCGATGGCGCGCAGTCGCGCGCTCACCGTCTCCATGGCCTCGGCGAGGCGATTGCGCAGGCTGCTGGTGTGTCTGCGATAGGCGCCATCGCTCAGCACGGCCAGGACCAGTGCCACCGCCAGGGAACCGCCGCCGAACGAGGTCGCGACGCGCAGGTCCACCAGTTCGTCGATCCAGTCCTGCCGGGCGGCGATGAAGCCGCTGCGGAACGCTGCCGACAGCGTCTTGGAGAAGCTGCCGATATGGATGACACGGTCCAGCCCGTCGAAGGCCGCCAGTCGCGGGGCGGGCTGGTGTTCGAAGTCGGCGAAGATGTCGTCTTCTATGATGACCAGGTCATGTGCGTCCGCCAGCTTCAGCACGCGGTGCGCGACGACGGGGGCGAGGGTCGCGCCGGTCGGGTTGTGCAGCGCCGAGTTGGTGATGTAGAGGCGCGGCGCGTGGTTGGTCAGGCAGTGCGCGAACAGCGCCAGGTCAGGTCCGTCCGGGGTATAGGGAACGCTGACGACCTTGACGCGATGGGCGCGCAGCATGGCGTGGAAATTGAAATAGCAGGGGTCGTCGACCAGCACCGTGTCGCCCGGTGACAGCAGGAACCGGCAAAGCAGGTCAATGGCCTGTGTCCCGGATTCGGTCAGCATGATCTGGCTTGGCGGAGCCTGCACCCCCCGGTCGGCCAGTCGCCGCGACAGCAGTTGCCGCAGTTCGGGCAACCCGTGCGGCGTGCCGTAGTCGGTCAGGTTGTGGCCAGCCATGCCATTGCCAGCAGTGCCGTTGCCCGGGTCCCGCGCCAGCTGCCGCAGGGCACGCCGGATCTCCGCCTGCGGCATCCATGACGGGGGCAGCCAGCCACAGCCCGGTTTCAGCAGGTTGTCCCCGCTGTCCAGCGATTGTCGCGCGATCCAGAGCGGATCGACATCCCTTTCCAGCCTCGGTCCCGCCTCGGAGAGGGAGAACGGCGGCAGGTGCCCGGCAACGTAGAAACCGGAACCGCGCCGCGAGACGATCAGCCCTTCCGCCACCAGTCGGTCATAGGCATCGACCACCGTCGAGCGCGAGACCCCGAGGGCATCGGCCTGCCGACGGATGGACGGCAACCGGACGCCGGGAGCGGTTTCGCGGCTTGCGATCTGCTTGCGCACCATCTTCATCACCCGGGCGACAAGCGTCTCGCCGGGCTGCGGGTTCGGGTCAAGAGAAGTCGCCATTTGTATTGCCAATGATACCAGTACAGTTTGGCAATATTGTACTGTATTGTCTCTGGTGTCGCCACGCCTTTCCCGCCAGGGTGCCTGCCGACAAGGGGGGTGCGCGCATGGACGATCAGAAACGGGCCTGGCTGTACGGTTTCATCGGCGTGGCGATCTTCAGCGGCTCCCTGCCCGCGACCCGCGTGGCGGTGGCGGAGTTCGACCCGCTGTTCCTGACCTTTGCGCGCGCGGCGATCGCCGGTGTGCTGGGCGGGGCCATGCTGATCCTGCTGCGGCAGCGACGGCCGGATCGTGGTGACTTCGGCTCCCTGCTGATCATCGCGCTGGGCGTGGTCGTCGGATTTCCCCTGTTCACGGCCCTTGCCCTGCAGCACATCACCTCCGCGCATTCGACGGTCTTCATCGGGTTGCTGCCGCTGGCCACGGCGATCTTCGGCGTGCTGCGGGGCGGTGACCGGCCCCGCCTCCCGTTCTGGCTGTTCTCGGTCGGCGGCAGTGCACTGGTGGGCGGTTTCGCCCTGGCGGAAGACCTGTCGGCATCATGGACCGGCGACCTGCTGATGCTCGCCGCGATCATCGTCTGCGGGCTCGGCTATGCCGAGGGAGCGCGGCTGTCGCGGAAGCTGGGTGGCTGGCAGGTGATTTCCTGGGCGCTGGTCCTGTCGTTGCCGATCATGGGGCCACTGGCGATATTCGCGATGCCGGTTTCGTTCGATGGCATCAGCCGGCCTGCCTGGGTGGCGCTGGCCTATGTTTCCCTGTTCAGCATGCTGATCGGCTTCGTATTCTGGTACCGCGGCCTGGCGCAGGGCGGCATCGCCGCTGTCGGGCAGTTGCAGCTGCTGCAGCCGTTCATGGCCCTGGTGCTCGCCGGTCTTCTGCTGGGGGAGGACGTGAGCCTGTCCATGGCCGTGGTCTGCGTGGCCGTGGTCGCCTGCGTTGCCGGTGCGAGACGGTTCGCCTGACCCGATGGACTTGTTGCGGATGACGCCCTGACGGAAACATTTGTCCCGCCCGCCGGATCGTCCGAAGATGCCGCATCACGATGATTGGGGAGATGAAATCATGGCAG
>CAJYBQ010000434.1 GCA_913064755.1 uncultured Alphaproteobacteria bacterium | reverse complement strand
CGGCTGGCCAGCATCTGTCGCCATGCCTTCGACTGCCGCGTTCTGGCCTACGACCCCTATCTGGACGCCGCCGAGATGGCACGGCGCGATGCCGAGAAGACCGGGCTGACCGAACTGTTGAACCAGTCCGACGTCGGCAGTATCCATTGTCCCTTGAGTGAAGAGACACGGCGCATGTTCGACGCGGGGGCCATTGCCGCCCTGAAACCCGGTGCCCGGCTGGACGCCACCGCACGAGGCTTCATCCATGGCGAGGACGCGCTCTACCGCGCGCTGGCATCCCGTCACCTGGCCGGTGCCGGGCTGGACGTCTGGGACGCGGAACCGCCCACCGCCGACCACCCGCTGCTGTCACTGGATACCGTGATCACCAGCCCGCATACCGCCGGCGTGACCCGCGACAGCCGGGAACGCATGGCCAGCTATGCCGCCAACCAGATGATCGAGATCTTCGACGGCAAGGCCCCAGCCCGTCCGGTCAACACGGATGTGCTGGCGGCCTGGAACAAGCGGATGCAGGTGTTCCTCGGCGGGTGAAGACGGCGCGGGCAGACTGCCTGGACGGCGCAGCGCCTGGCTGGCCCGCCATTCGACCTGCCCTGTCGGCGGCCCCAAACGAAAACGGCGCCGCTGCTGCGACGCCGTTTCCGAATTCGTTGGTGGAAGCCCGAAGGCCCCGATCAGCGCGAGTAGTATTCGATGACCAGGTTCGGTTCCATCTGCACCGGGTACGGCACGTCGGCCAGCTTCGGAATGCGAATGAATTCGCCACGCAGCTTCTCATGGTCGACGTTGATGTAATCCGGGACTTCGCGTTCGACCGAATCGACCGCTTCCAGCACCAGGCCCATCTCGCGGGATTTCTCGCGCACCTCGATCACATCGCCTTCCTTGCAGCGGAAGCTGGGGATGTTGACGCGGCGACCGTTGACCTTGACGTGACCGTGGTTGACGAACTGGCGCGCGGCAAAGACCGTCGGCACCAGCTTCATGCGATAGACCACGGCGTCCAGGCGGGATTCCAGCAGGCCGATCAGGTTCTCGGAGGTGTCGCCACGACGGCGCACGGCCTCACCGTAGATACGGCGGAACTGCTTTTCGGTGATGCTGCCGTAATAGCCCTTCAGCTTCTGCTTCGCCCGCAGGTGCAGGCCGAAGTCGGAAACCTTCTTCCGCTTGCCGGTCTGGCCATGCTGACCGGGACCGTAGTCACGCCGGTTCACCGGGCTTTTCGGGCGACCCCAGAGGTTCTCACCCATACGGCGGTCAATCTTGTACTTCGCACTAATCCGCTTTGACATCAGCTATCCGGTGCCTGTTCTGTTATTTGTCCGTCCCGCCGCCCCGACAACCGACCTATCAGCCTGTCATCGGACGAACGGGCAATCGCCGCCGAATGTGTACTCCGACCGCGGAGCCGGACGTATAGGGGCGTGCCGTTACCCTGTCAACGTCTGAATCGCCCGACCAGCACCGGGTCGGGGCGCATGGCAGGCATCAGTCCCGGGCCTGCGCAGCAGCGGCCGGCATGGGCAGGTTCAGCGACTCCATCAGATCACGCAGTTCCTGCCTGGCGGCCAGGTGGGACATGGTGACATCGACACCCGATCCATCCGCCATCACGTCCAGCAGGGTGAGACCGTCCAGGAACAGTTCCCTGTAGATCACGCGCTCCGTCATGCCCGGCACGACACGATAGCCGATGCGGTCCGCCAGCTGGTTCAGCACGTCCCCCACCCGGCGCTTGTTGCGGGCATCCAGATGCGACAGGCGGTTGCGCAGCACCACCCAGTCGATGGAACCCCGGTCGCGCAGCATGCGGCGCTTGCGCTCTTCCCAGACCATTTCCGCGTAGCGGCTGGGCTTGCGGATCGCGAAGCTCTCCGGTTCCACGTCGGCCAGGTTGTCCAGGTCGATGAAGCTGTCGTTCAGCGGCGTGATCAGCGTGTCGGCGAAATTGTGGCCGAGGCGGCTCAGGGGATGGTCATGGCCGGGGCAGTCGATGACCACGAAGTCGTTGAACGGCGCCAGGCGGCCGAGCACCTGCCTGAAGGCCTGCGCATCCGCATCGACATCGCCGCTGGCGGCCACAACCTCATGCGCGGGCCAGCTCAGCGCCAGCCCCTTGCGGCTGGCCGTGGCACGGCGGTTCTCGACATATCGGGTCAGCGTCCCCTGGCGGGCATCCAGGTCGACCGACCCCACCCTGCAGCCCTGGTGCAGCAGGGACACGATGATATGCATGGCGGTGGTGGACTTGCCGGTCCCGCCCTTCTCGTTGCCGAGGACGATCGCATGTGCGCTGGACGCCATGAGTGCTCCAAATTCTTTCGGTCAGTCAGAAAACCGGTTCGATCGCCCGGCGGCAGGCGTCCCGCTTCAGATCGGCTTGCGGCTGGACAGGGCCGTCAGCAGGGTGCCGTCGTCCAGGTAGTCCAGTTCGCCGCCCACCGGCAGGCCCCGTGCCAGCCGGGTGATGCTGACGCCGCAATCGGCCAGCCGGTCGGTCAGATAATGTGCCGTGGTCTGCCCGTCCACCGTCGCGTTGGTGGCGAGGATGATTTCCTCCACCTCCGCCAGCGCCGCGCGGCCCATCAATGGCTCCAGGTTCAGGTCATCCGGCGTCACGCCGTCCAGCGCGGACAGCACGCCGCCCAGCACATGGTACTGCCCGCGGAACGCGTTCGCCCGTTCCAGCGCCCAGAGGTCGCCGACGGTTTCGACCACGCAGATGGTGCGCCGGTCGCGGCGGACGTCCGAGCAGATGGCACAGGGGTCTGCCGTATCGATGTTGCCGCAGGTGCCGCAGATACGCACCGCCGCCGCCGTCGCGGCCAGCGCCTCCGCCAGCGGCTCCATCACCGATTCGCGGCGCTGGATCATGTGCAGTGCCGCCCGGCGGGCCGACCTTGGTCCCAGGCCCGGCAGCTTCGACAGCAGGCGGATCAGCCGTTCGACATCATTGCCGACCATTGTGCATCCCGTTCCGGAACATCAGAACGGCAGTTTCATGCCCGGCGGCAGCTCCAGGCCACCGGTCAGCGCGCTCATCTTCTCCTGGGTCGCGGCCTCGGCCTTGGTGCGGGCGTCGTTGTGCGCGGCGGTGATCAGGTCTTCCAGCATTTCCGTATCCGACGGGTCCACCAGCGACGGGTCGATCTTCAGGCCCCGCATGCGACCCTTGGCGTTCAGGGTCACACGCACCATTCCGGCGGCGGACTCGCCTTCGACCTCCAGCGTTTCAAGCTCCGCCTGCGCCTTTTCCATGTTTTCCTGCATGGCCTTGGCCTGCTTCATCAGATTGCCGAGATTCTTCATGATTCCTCGCTCTCATCGTCGGGCGCGACCTCGTCGGGTTCTCCCGATTCGGGCGCCATGATTGGCTTGATACCCAGCAACTTCGCCTCGGGGAAGACCGCAAGCACGGCGCGCACCAGCGGGTCTTCCAGCTGCCGCGCCGTATCCTCCGTCTTCGCCGCCTCATCCTGCTGGTGCAGGGTATCCTCGGCAGCATCATTGGAATGGATCGCGGTCCACTTCGCCCCGCAATCCCTCCGCATACCCCCGGTCAACCGCCACAGCCAGTCGGACTACCACTTTTCTGGCAGCACGACTCACCACAGGGTGCGGCGCTAGCTCCCGAGCGTGTCGTATGCGCTGACTCTTCCGGCACAGTCGGGCCCG
>CAJYBQ010000433.1 GCA_913064755.1 uncultured Alphaproteobacteria bacterium | reverse complement strand
AAGCGCTCGCGGTCGATGGCATGCGCGGAGCAGGTGGGCGGACGGGGCGAGTAGAGCCTGCATGCACGAGTGCACCACCTGTTGCAGACACTGACCGTGCCGTTGGCGGAGAGCAAGGCCGAGATGGATGCCTTGGCCCTTGGGTTCCGGCCCTTACTGTCCTACCTTTTCTGAAGTCGGCGCGCGGTGGTTCCGCTCATCCCGTCCGCAGGGACCGCCCGGGACTAGCGGATCGTGTTCTCGGCCCAGGCGGAACTTATGTGGTCGTGCCGCAGTTCGGGTTGCCGCCCGTCGATCAGTGCCATGATCCTGGGGGGGGTACGGGGCCGGGATGACACCGGCTTGCCGGTCGCGTCGGCCACCGCGCAGGCAATGGTGGCACCGACGTTCAGGATGGGAACCTCGCCGGCTCCCTTGGTTCCCAGCGGGCCGCAGGACGGCGCGCCTTCGTAGAGATCGAACTCGACCGGTATGACGTCGGCGGCCAGCGGCAGGTGATAGTTCTCGAAGCCTTCCTGGTCAAAGGCGCCGTCCGCGTTGATGGTGATTTCCTCGTGCAGTGCATAGCCCAGGCCCTGCACGACGCCCCCCTGGATCTGGCCGTGAATGGCACGGGGGTTCAGCGCGCGACCGACATCCTGCACCACTCGATAGGCCAGGATCTCCACCTGGCCGGTATCGGGATCGATGGCCAGTTCGCAGTCATGCACGGCAAAGACGGGCAGGTCGATGGCCTCGAGGAAATGTCCGGCGACCCAGCCGGGCAGGGCGGTCGCGGTCCCCGGGGCAGTGAAGGCACCGCTGCCGGAGACGGGGCCGGGGCGCATCTCGACCTCGGCAATGACCTGCTGGATGGTGGTGCCGGTGCCGGGACGTCCGGCGATCTCGACGCGGCTATCGGCCAGGACGAGCCGGTCACGGTCTGTCTGCAGCATCTCCGAGGCGACGCTCAACAGCTTGTCCTTCACGTCCTCGCAGGCGGCGGCGCTGGCGGCACCGATGGAAACCGTGGTGCGCCCGCCACCGACGCCCAGGTCGCGCCCGGCGGCATCGGTATCGGCGGACTTGACGATCACCCGTTCCGGCGGGATGCCGAGGCTGGCCGCCACGATCTGGGGCAGGGCCTGCATCATGGTGCCCTGTCCGATCTCGACGCCCGTCGTGACCAGGGTCGCGCTGCCGTCGGAGTTCAGGTTCACCGTCGCGGCGGACAGGCCGACGAAGATGAACCAGGTGCCGACGGTCGTGGCCCGGCCATAGAGCCGTCCGTCCGCGGCTGCCTTCCGGTCACCGGAGCGGCTGCGCAGGGCCTCCATGCGGTCGATCATCGGCCCCAGCACGTTGCCTTCGAACACCTGGCCGGTGGACCCCAGGTCCTTGTCGCCCAGGACGTTGCGGCGACGGAACTCCAGGCGGTCCATGCCGATGGCATCCGCGATCTCGTCGGTATGCCGTTCCAGCGCGAAGGTGTTGTAGACACCGTTGCAGGCGCGAAATGCCCCGTTGGGCGGGGTATTGGTATAGACGGCACGGCTGGAGATGCGTGCGGAGCCGAGCCGGTAGTTGCCGCCAAGGGTATGGGCGGTCATGGAGGTCAGGAAGACCTGCTCTCCACCGTAGGCGCCGCAGTCCATCAGCACCGTCGCCTCCCGCCCGACAATCTCGCCCTCCGACGTGACGGCGGAACGGATGCGAATCTCGGCGTTCTCCCGCGAGAGGCAGGTCATCTGCTCCTCCCGCCGGGAGTTGACGATGGAAACCGCGCGACCGGACATGCGGGCCAGGACCGCGGCACAGGGTTCGATGGAGGCATCGAACTTCAGCCCGAAGCCGCCACCCACCGCGGGCACGGTGACGCGCACCTGCGATTCCGGCACGCCCAGCACCCGGGCGGTGACATCGCGCACGGTCCAGGGGACCTGGGTCGAGGTGTGGACGTGAAAGCGTCCGTCCTCGAAGGATACGACTGCTGCACGGGGTTCGAAGGGCACATGGCTCTGACGTCCCACCTGGTAGCAGCCTTCGACGATGGTCACGTCCGGGCGGGCGAAGGCGGCGTCGGAATCGCCACGTGTCACGGTGGCTTCCCAGGCGATATTGCCGTCCCGCAGCGATCCTTCCGCCAGGAGTTCGTAGGATTTCCAGTCCGGGTGGACCAGCGGGGCATCCGCCGCCAGGGCATCGGCCATGGTGAGCACGGCGGGAAGCGGCGCAAGTTCCAGTTCTATCGCCGCAAGCGCGGCCCGGGCCTGGTCCAGCGTATCGGCGGCCACGGCGGCAATGGGTTCGCCGTGGTAGCGGATGATGTCGCTGGCCAGCAGCGGATGATCCGCAATCCCGATCCCGTAGAGCCCCGGCGCGTCCGCGTGCGTCGCAATGGCCCTGACACCGGGCATCCGGCGGGCGGGTTCCACGTTCAGCCGGACGATCCGTGCCGAAGCGACCTCCGCCCGAAGCAGTGCCGCGTGAATGACCTCCGAACCGCCGGTATCGATGGTGTAGCGGGTGCGGCCCGTGAGCTTGTCCTGCGCATCCCGGCGCGGAAAGTTCATCACCGCCCTGTCGGCATGGCTTGCGTCGGTCATTGCGCCATCACCTCCTGCCCGCTGATCGAAAGGACGGCGTCGAGGATGCGCTCGTAACCCGTGCAACGGCATAGGTTGCCGGAGAGTTCCGCCTTCAGTGCCTCCCTGTCCGGTGCAGGGTTCCTGTCCAGGCAGGCGCTGATGGTCATGACCATGCCCGGGAAGCACATGCCGCATTGCACGACATCATGTTCCAGCAGGGCCCGTTGCACGGCGTTCAACTGTGCCCCGCCACCCGAGATGCCCTCGATCGTCGTGACGGCGCGGCCGGCCAGGCTGCCCACCGGGATCAGGCAGGAAACCATGGGCTCACCATCCACATGCACGGTGCAGGCGCCGCAGAAGCCCTCCCGGCAGACGGCCTTGGCCCCGGTCAGGCGCAGGTGATCGCGCAGCACGTCGAGCAGCGGTGCGCGCGGGTCGCCGTCATAGGTCCGTTCCTCGCCATTCACGGTCAATGTCACGCTCATGACGCTGTCCCTTCCCTTTCCGAAAGTGCTCCGAACGCCCTGGCGACAAGGCCGGGCAGCACCCTCTCGCGGTACCAGCCGGGGGCGTCGACAGCGTCGCGACCGGCGAAGTCCTGCACGTGAGCCGCCGCGATCCGTTTCATCTCGACCGGGTCCGGCGTCCTGCCGATGACGGCGGCTTCCAGCCCGGGCCAGCGCCTGGCCGTCGCCTCGACGGAACCGACGGCGATCGAAGCCGTCGCGATCCGGCCATCCGTGTCGACTGCCGCCGCGACGCTGACATGCGCCACCGGGTATTCCCCGGCCTTGCGGAGGGTCAGGCGGGCATGGGCGCTGCGGCGCGCGGTACGGGGCAGGATGATGCGGGTGACGAGGTCGGAGTGTGCCCGGTTCCGGCGCTGCGCCAGGAACGTGTCGATCGGTTGAACCGACAGGCCATCCTCGCCCCGGACTTCGACCTGCGCCTCCAGGGCCAGCAGGGGCGGGACAAGGTCGGCTGCGGAGAATGCGGTCGTGCAGATGTTGCCGCCGATGGTGGCGACACGCCGGATTGCGGGGGTGGCGGAGGCGCCGGCAGCCATGGCCAGCGCCTGCAGATCGCCGCATCCGACCAGCGCCCCGGCAAGCAGCGA
>CAJYBQ010000432.1 GCA_913064755.1 uncultured Alphaproteobacteria bacterium | reverse complement strand
CGACGAGGTCGTGACCATGCTCGAACGTTCCGAGGCCGGGGAAGGCCTGCGCATGCCGCCCGCCCTGTCGCTGGCTCACCAGCTCGCCCGCCGCTGGATCGCCGGCGTCTGAGGCAATCGGGCGCCGAACCGGCCCCCGGACTGCCAGCTTCACCCCGGCCGGTCTGCACCGGAAACGTGCCGTGCAGACCGGACGGCGGCTTCCGGATCAGTTCCGGAACTTCTTGAACAGGTCATGCGCGACCTTGCGGATCTGGATTTCCTCGGTGCCTTCGGTGATGCGATAGCGCCGGTGGTGGCGGTAGATGTGCTCGAACGGCTTGTAGCGGGTATAGCCCATGCCGCCGTGTACCTGCATCGCCCGGTCCGCGGCCTCGCAGACGAAACGGTTGGCGCGGTAATTGGCCATCGCGACCCAGTGGGTCACTTCCATGTGGTGCGCCTGGTCCAGGTGCCAGGCGCTCTTGTAGACCAGGTTCCGCAGCATCTCGGCCTCGGTGTTCAGTTCGGCCAGCGGCCACTGGATCGCCTGGTTGGCGCTGAGCGGCTTGCCCCAGGTGACGCGGTCGTTGGCCCATTTCACGGCCTCGTCGACGCAGTACTGGCCGGCGCCGAGGCTGGATGCCGCCTGCCGGATGCGGTTTTCGTGAAAGAACGCCTGGGCGCATTCGAGGCCGCGGCCCTCCTGGTGCAGGATGGCGTCATCCGGCACCCAGACATCGCGGAAATGCACTTCCGCATGGTCGGACGGCATGTTGAACGTCCAGTGCATGTAGGCAATGTCGACGCCGGGCGTTTCCACCGGCACGATGAAGGCGGTGATGCCGCTCGGCCGTCCCACCTCCCCCGACGTTCGGGCAAAGACGACGTCATGCGACGCGTTCGACATGCCCGAGTTCCAGCGCTTGGTGCCGTTGATCAGCCAGCCGCCGTCCTTCTGAACCGCCGTGGTCTCCATGTAGGTCGCGTCGGAGCCGTGATTGGGCTCCGTCACGCCGAAGGCGACGCGTTTCCGGCCGGTGATCATGTCCTCGATGAACTCGGCCTTCTGCGCGTCGTTGGCGACGGCATGGAAGATCATCACCACGGGAAAATTGCCGACGATCGAACTCTCGTTCTGCAGGTCGTTGTGCAGCCCGAGGCCCCGGTGGGCCAGGTGCTCGCGGATGATCGCCATGCCCAGGTTGGACCCGGCCGAGCCGCCGATGTCGGTGGGCAGTGCCCAGCGCAGGTGCCCGGCCTTGTCGGCACGGCGCTTCATCTCGGCCAGCAGTTCTTCCCATTCCTCCTTCGGGCGCCCGCCGTTGTCCCAGTCGGTGCGCTCGTACTCGCGCCGGTGGTCGAAGAACTTGATGTTCTCCTCCTCCAGCGGCTTGATCTCCTTCTCGATGAAGGCGTCCAGCACGCCGATGTAGTCGCTGATCTCTCGCGGGATCGTGAAATCCATGGTGACCCTCCCCAGGATGGTGTTCGTTGCGGCACTTGCGGCAGGTTGCCCCGCCTCAGTCCATTCTGATGACCAGTTTGCCCAATGCCTTGCGGTCGCGCATGGCGCGGAATGCCTCGACGCCGTTGTCCAGGCTGTAGGTGCCGCCGATGTGCGGGCGCAGCTTGCCTGCCGACCAGAGTTCCATCATGGCCGCGATATTGGCCCTGCAGCGATCCGGGAACCGGCGGGAAAACCCCTGGTAGGCGACGCCGATCAGTTCGATCTGCTTGATCAGGATGTGATTGGCCGGCAATTGCGCGATGTCCCCGGCGGCAAAGCCGATGACCAGCATCCGCCCGCCCCAGTTGATGGACCGGATGGCCTGGTGGCTGTAGTCGCCGCCCACCGAATCGAAGATCACGTCGGCACCCCGGCCATCCGTCAGCGCCTTGACCTGGTGGCGCAGCTCGTCGCCTTCGGCATAGTTCACCAGGTCGTCGGCCCCGCGCGCCTTGCAGGCTGCCAGCTTTTCGTCGGAACTCGCGGCGGCGATGACCCGTGCGCCCCATGCCTTGCCGGCTTCCACGGCGGCCAGCCCGGTGCCGCCGGATGCGCCCAGCACCAGCAGCGTCTCCCCGGCCTGCAACCGGCCCCTGTCCTTCAGGGCGTGATGAATGGTGCCGTAGGTCAGGCTGAATGCGGCGGCGGTATCGAAGTCCATCGCGTCGGGCAGCGGAAACAGCCAGTCCACCGGGGACACGACATGTTCGGCGAAGCAGCCGATCCAGGGATGCACCGCGACGCGCTGGCCGATCTGCACGCCGGTCACGCCGTCGCCCAGTTTCTCCACCACGCCGGCGGCCTCCATGCCGGGGGCGAACGGCGGCTTGCCGCTGTACTGGTACTTGCCCTGGGGCATCAGCAGGTCGGGGAAGTTCAGGGACGCCGCGTGGACGCGGACGCGAACCTCGCCCGCGCCGGGTTCCGGCAGCGGCAGGTCGCCCACCACCAGGTCGTCCACCGATCCGATTTTCTCACAGATGATCGCCCGCACGCGCGTCCTCCCCGACTTTGTGCCGCCCCCCACTCGTTGTCCCATGAAACCACAGCGGCCCGGAATTGGAAACGCAGCGTTTCCCCGCCCCGACCTTGCCACGGGGCAGATATGTGCGCATTTCGAGGCCAGAGCAGCAGACTTGTTGAACAGGGAGAACCGCCATGACCCTCAGCCGCATCGATCATCTGGCCTGCATCACCCCGGACCTGACCGCCACCACCCGGTTCTACCGTGACCTGCTGGGCATGGAACTGTCGCTCGGCATCGGCCATGACGGGTTCCGCCACTATTTCTTCCGTTCAGGTACGAACTACATCGCCTTCTTCGCCTATGACGGCGCGTCCGCGATGACGAAGAAGTTCCACGGCAACCGCACCTCGGACCCCATCGGTTTCGACCATGTTGCCTTCACCGTGGCCTCGCGGGCGGAACTCTTCGCCTGGAAGGACAAGCTGGAGGCGGCGGGGGTGGAGGTCACCGGCCCCATCGACCACGGTGTCTTCTGGTCGCTGTATTTCTTCGATCCCAACAACATTCCGCTGGAGATCGCCTGGAACCTGATGGAGGTCGAGGACGCCCCGGCGGTGGTCGACGACGAGATCCCGGAGATTGTCCACGAAGGGGCCAGCCCGCAACCCGGTCACTGGCCGGAGGTCACCGACCGCACCGCGCCGGCCGACATGGTGCCTGCCAAGCCCGGCAATGCCTTCGCGCTGCGCAAGGAACTGCTGGCCAGCGGCCAGGGTCGATTGACCGACGGTGCCCGGGAAGCGCTCGCGGCGATCGGCGAGGATTTCTGAGGCCGCGGTAGCTTAGCACCCCCCTGGCCGGCACTGGCGGAGCCGACCCGCGTTTCCGGCCCGGCAGCCTGTCACCCGTCACGCGGCCAGCGGCGTCGCCCGGTCGATCAGGGGCTGGATGTCCAGGCCGGGTTCGAGGGTGCCGAAGGCATGGCCCCAGCCGCCGCCGAGGCGACTGGCAAGAAATGCCTCTGCCACCGCGGACGGGCCCGCGGCGGTCAGCAGGCTGGCCTGCAGGGTCAGGGCCATGTGTTCCACCACCGCGCGGGCGCGGAATTCGATGTCGTCGAGACGGCCCAGTTCAGCTTCCATGTGTGCAATGGCGCGATCCAGACGGGTATCGCGGCCCTTGGCTGCGCCGATCTCCGCCATGAAGGCTTCAACCGACTCCGGTTCGCGCTGCAT
>CAJYBQ010000431.1 GCA_913064755.1 uncultured Alphaproteobacteria bacterium | reverse complement strand
CAACTTCCGAAAGCTTGCCGGGCATCTGGGGGTCTTCGATCTGGTAGGGACCGGGGCGATTGATCACGGCATTGTTCAGGGTGCCGATGACGGTCTGCATCGCGAACTGGTAGCGCACGATGTCGACCTCCGTCGCGAAGTCCCCATGCAGCGACGATATGGTGTCGAAGCTTTGTGACACCAGCCGCACACCGGCCAGTTGCAGGGGCGAGATGACATCGGGCTGCCGCAACTGGCGTGCGATGATCGCGCGCAGCAGGCCCTGGTTCGCGGTCAGGAAGCCGTGCACCAGCGCAACCACGTGATGCACGCCCTCGGCGGCGGTCAGCCCGGTCATTGCAGATTGCGAAAGTCGGTCCGCCATCAGAACGTCCAGTTCTGCGACGACCTCTTCCAGGATCACGTCCAGCAGTGCGTCCTTGTCCTTGAATCGCTGATACAGGGTTCCCACCGAACATCCGGCCTGGACCGCAATCTGTTCCATCCGCAGGGAGTCGAACGGCACATCCCGAAGCAGGGTACGACCTGCATCCAGAATGGCACGCTGGCGGCGCACGGCGCGGCGTTGCCGCACGGGCAGTATTCGGCTGTCATCCGGGTCCGTTGCCGTATCTGCAGTCATGTCCGTCACTTCAACGCCTCCCCGCGTCTTGTTCGATATTCCCGCTGACCGCCATCGAAGCTCCGCGAGAATCGTCCGACGCACGGTCGTGCAAGCGGGATTCCGAACGGTCGATCCGGCGACCAGTGAGTGCCCTGACCATGGGCATGTACCCGAACAGCAATCCCCGTGCCACCTTACTCCCGATCCGCCCGGATGCCGAGCCACGTGAAACCGGGCCGCTCCTGCGGCACTGGAAAGTGGTTGCCCTGGCACATGCCATTCTTGACACATGAATATGAATTCATTTTCATGTTCATGCCCAATGACGGGACGAGCGGCTTGATGCCATTACCACGATCGAACGCTCCCTTCTGCCGACCCCGTCCACCGGCTCGACCCTCGCCGGGAAGACCGCCCACAACCTCGTCTGGGAATACGACGATGAGCGCGAGAAGCTGCTGCAGCTCTATGACAAGGGCAAGAAGCAGCAGTGGGACGCCGCCGAGCGGATCGACTGGTCCATCGATCTCGACCCGGAAAACCCGATGGAGATCGACGACCGCATCGTGCCGATCTTCGGCACCGACATCTGGAACAAGATGACGAAGAAGGAAAAGATCCAGACCCGCATTCATCAGCAGGCCGCGCAGACATCGCAGTTCCTGCACGGCGAGCAGGGGGCCCTGATCGCCACCGCGAAGATCGTCGCATCGGTGCCGAACCTGGATGCGAAATTCTATGCCGCCACCCAGGTGATGGACGAAGCCCGCCACGTGGAAGCGTACAACCGCCTGCTGCACGAGAAGATGCAGATGGCCTATCCCATGACGCCGGGCCTGAAGACCCTGCTGGAACAGGGGCTGACGGACAATCGCTGGGACATGACCTACCTGACGATGCAGGTGCTGATCGAAGGCCTGGCGCTGGCGGCGTTCCAGCGCATCCGTGACTTTTCCACGAACCCGCTGGCCGCCGCGATCAACGCCTATGTCATGCAGGACGAGGCGCGCCACGTCGCCTTCGGCCGCCTGTCGCTGCGCGACTTCGACCCGCATCTGACACAGTCCGAACGCGATGAGCGCGAGGAGTTCGTGGTGGAGGCCTGCTATCACATGCGCGACCGCTTCAACCAGATGGAAGTCTGGGAACGGCTCGGCCTGCCGGCCAGGGAATGCGCCGCCGCCGTGATGGAATCACAGCACATGGCCCAGTTCCGTCAGCGCCTGTTCAGCCGCGTTGTCCCGATCGTGAAGGACATCGGCCTCTGGGGACCGCGCGTGCAGAATGCATTCTCCGAAATGGGCGCGATCCAGTACGCGGACGTCAATCCCGACGAACTGCTGGAGAACGACAGCAAGGTTGCCGACGAATACGACCTGAAGATGTTCGTCGAGCGGGAGACGGCGATGCCGCCCAACCCCATCGCGGCGGGCTGACGGGCAGACGGGCTGTTGGCCGTTTGGCGGCAGGCTGACAGGCAGACCGGGGCGGCGTAACCTGCTTGCATGATCATCTCCGCCAGCTATCGCAGCGACATTCCCGCCTTTCACGGTGGCTGGTTCGGTGCGCGGCTGGCGGAGGGGTTCGTCGATGTTCCCAACCCTTACGGTGCCAAGCCCTATCGTGTCTCGCTGGCCCCGGCGGATGTGGACGGCTTCGTTTTCTGGACCCGCAACACGCGCCCGTTCCATGCCGGGCTGGACGCGGCAGCCGCCGTCGCGCCCTTCATGGTGACCTATACCGTCACCGGCTACCCGGAACAGCTGGAGCGCGGTGTGCCGCCGGTTGCGCATGCGGTGACGGAAGTGGCGCGGCTGGCCAGCCACCATGGACCGCGTGCCGTGGTCTGGCGCTATGACCCGGTGCTCTGGACCGATCTCACCCCCGCCGGTTTCCACCGGCAGAACTTCGCGCGATTGGCGGATCGCCTCTCGCCGCATGTGGACGAGGTGACATTCTCCGCCGCCACCCTCTATGCCAAGTCCACGCGCAACCTGAAGCGCATGGCTCCTGGCGTGGCGGTTGCCGACCCCGATGACGCGGCAAAGCGCGACCTGCTGGCCGAACTGGGCGCGATCGCCGTCGATCACGGGTTGAGGCCGACGGTCTGTTCACAGCCGCATCTGCTTTCCGGCCCGCTGCAGCCGGCGGCCTGCATCGATACCGCCCGCCTGTCCGATATCGCCGGGCATCCGGTGCATGCCAGGCAGAAGGGCAACCGCCCGGGCTGTGCCTGCGCCGAGAGCCGCGACATCGGTCGCTATGACAGTTGTGCGCATGGCTGCGCCTATTGCTACGCGGTGCGGGACCATTCGAAAGTCGTGCTGGGGACAGTTTCCGCATGAAGCTGTCGATTTCCGGGCATGACAACGGGGCCGCGCTGGTCCCAAATGGCGCTGGAACAATTCGAGCCTGAACGGAGTCGGCCCCCATGCTGGGTGAATATTCTGCACTGCGTCTGCTCCGGGAAGGCCTGACCGGCAATCGCGGCTGGAAGATGGCCTGGCGCAAGCCGGATCCGAAGCCCGCCTATGACGTGATCATCGTCGGCGGCGGCGGGCATGGTCTGGCGACGGCCTATTACCTGGCGAAGCTGCACGGCATCACCAACGTGGCGGTGCTGGAGAAAGGCTGGCTCGGGTCCGGCAACATCGGGCGCAACACCACCATTGTCCGCTCCAACTACCTGCTGCCCGAGAACAACCGGTTCTACGAACATTCCATGAAGCTCTGGGAAGGCCTGTCACGCGACCTGAACTACAACGTCATGTTCAGCCAGCGCGGCGTGCTCAACCTCGCCCATACGCCGGAACAGATGGACGCCCACGCGATCCGGGGCAATTCCATGCGCCTGAACGGCATCGATGCCGAACTTGTCGACCCGGCCGAGGTGCAGCGGATGTGTCCCGGCATCGAGATGTCTCCCGACGCCCGGTTCCCGATCAAGGGTGGCTTGCTGCAACCCCGTGCCTGCACCTCCCGCCCTGCCGCGGTGGCCTGGGCCTACGCCCGTGGCCCGGACCGTGTGGGCGTTGGCACCATCGCGAATCTCGTCGAGTGGGCGGTGCCGCGCGGCGGGGGGGGGCGCCG
>CAJYBQ010000430.1 GCA_913064755.1 uncultured Alphaproteobacteria bacterium | reverse complement strand
CGAGCCGGGGCGGCACTGCGGGGGGAGGGGTGGGGCGAGAGCACGAGCACGGTGCGTGGGTGGGTAAGAGGTGCGGGGATGTGGATCCGAGTGCGATCCACCGCCGCGGGGCATGGCAGGAGCGACCGGAGATACGAAAGCCCGACGTGCAGGACGCCCAGAACGCGGAACCACCCTTCGGTGGCCTCAACGCGGGGCCGATCGCGGACATGGCCCATGTCTACATGTCCCCCGGGCCGATCTTCGAACCCGATGGCGCGCAGCGCGATCACTGGCGCTATGCCCGCGCGCTCTATGCCGCCGGTTTCCGTCGTGGCGACATCGTCCACAATACCCTGTCGTACCATCTGACCCCGGCGGGAATGCTGGTGGAGACCGGGTGCCGCGCCATCGGCTGCGCCGTGTTCCCCGGTGGCGTCGGCAATACCGAAATGCAGGTGGATGCCGTGGAGCGGCTGAAACCGACCGCCTATGCCGGCACGCCGTCGTTCCTGCGCATCCTGCTGGAGAAGGCCGACGAGATGGGCCGTGACAGTTCCTCCTACAAGAAGGCATCGGTGGGGGCGGAGCCGTTGCCGCCGTCACTGCGCCAGTGGTTCGAGGACCGGGGTATCCAGACCACGCAAGGCTATGGCACGGCCGATGTGGGCCTGATCGCCTATGAGTCGCTGCCGGTGGACGGCATGCTGCTCGACGAGGGGCTGATCCTCGAAATCTGTCGTCCCGGCACCGGCGAACCGGTCGCGGAAGGGGAGGTCGGCGAGATCGTCGTCACCACCTTCAACCCGATCTACCCGCTGATCCGCTATGGCACCGGCGACATGACCGCCGTCCTGCCGGGCACCAGCGCCTGTGGCCGGACCAGCACCCGCATCAAGGGCTGGATGGGACGCGCCGACCAGTCCTGCAAGGTGCGGGGCATGTTCGTTCACGCCAAGCTGGTGGGCGAGATCGTCGGGCGTCATCCCGAAGTCGCCAAGGCACGCTTCGTCATCACCAACCCCGACAACCGCGACCGGATGCTGCTGAAGGTCGAGGCGGAGAAGGGCGATGCCGGGTTGCTGGATGCGGTCAAACAGTCGGTCACCACCGTCACCAAGCTGCGTGGCGAGGTCGAGATCGTGGCACCGGGCAGCCTGCCGAACGACGGCATCGTGGTCGAGGACGCCCGCACTTTCGATTGATCGATGCAACGCCGGATTTCGGGAGCGGCACCATGCTTGGCCGCTTCTGAAATCCGCACCATGCGCAGTGGGTCATCGCAGGACAGGTACTGCTTTCAGAAACGCCGATAAACCCCAGTGAATACAGGGGCAAGAGTCGGTTGATTCAGGAAAGCACGTCCAGCAGGTCGTCGTGCAGGTTGGGTCCCGACGCAATGACGTTGCGATGGCGCGGACGCTTCTGGTTGTAGACGAAGCCCTCGTTGGTGTTGGTGGTGCAGCACGCACCGGCCTCCGTCAGGATCAGGTCCGCGGCGGCGATGTCCCAGTCATGCTTGCCGGCCATGGAGATCGCGGCGTCGAAACGCCCGGCCGCCACCAGCACCATGCGGTAGGCGATGGAGTTCATCCAGGTGCACAGCATGTCGTCGGCATGCTTGGGCCAGTTGAAGTATTCCATGTTGCGCTTGGCCGTCAGGTAGTGCGCTTCCCCGGTATCCGCGACAAGGCTGGGCGTGATGCGGCGGCCATTCAGGCGCGCGCCGGAGCCCAGTGCGGCCTCGAAGAATTCATCCTTCGCCGGGTTGAAGACGGCACCCAGGATCGGCTTGCCGTCCTCCACCAGTGCCACGCAGACCGTAAACTCGGGCACGCCACGCATGAAGGCGCGGGTGCCATCGATCGGGTCCGCGATCCAGACCCGCCTGCGGTCCATGCGGGAGGGGTCGTCGGCGGTTTCCTCCGACAGCCAGCCGTAGTCGGGGCGGGCTTCTGTCAGGCGCTGTTTCAGCAGCGTGTCCACCGCGATGTCCGCCTCCGTCACCGGGTGGTCATTGCCCTTGTCCCAGGTCTTCAGGTCGGTGTCGAAATAGTCGAGCGCCACCGCACCGCCCCGGCGCACGGCGTCAAGCAGCAGGCTGTGATCATCGCGCAGGTCCGCGGGAATGCCCGGCATGCTCAATTGCCCGCCACTGTCATGCCATCGACGCGCAGTGTCGGGGCATTGGTGGCGTAGCGGAAGGTCAGGTCGTCCGCCGGGGTCAGTTGCATGAACATGTCCTTCAGGTTCCCGGCGATGGTCATCTCGGATACGGGGAAGGCGATCTCCCCGTTCTCGATCCAGAAACCTGCGGCACCCCGGCTGTAGTCGCCGGTCACGCCATTGATGCCGAAGCCAATCAGTTCAGTGACATAGAAACCGGTGCCGACATCCCGAATCATGTCTGCCACGCTCACCGATCCGGCGCAGAGATAGAGGTTCGACGTGCCTGGTGACGGCGGTCCGCCGGTGCCACGGGACGCGTGGCCGGTGCTGGTCAGGCCCAGTTGCCGGGCAGAGGCGCAGTCCATGATCCAGCTTTGCAGGTGGCCATCCTCGATCAGGGCCAGTTCCTTGCCCGCGATGCCTTCACCGTCGACACCACGGGACCGCATGCCGCGCGGCCGCAGCGGGTCATCCACGATCCGGATGCCATCCGCGAAGATCTGCTCGCCCATACGGTCCTTCAGGAACGAACTGCCACGCGCCACGGAAGAGCCGTTGATCGCACCGGCCAGGTGTCCCACCAGGCTGGCGGCGACGCGCGGGTCGAACACGACCGGTACCTTGCCGGAGGGCATCTTGCGCGCGCCCACCCGCTTCACGGCTTTCTCGGCGGCCGTGCGGCCGATGCCTGCGGCGTCGCCCAGTTCACTGATGTGGCGGACGGAGCTGTATTCGTAATCGCGTTCCATGTGGCCTGCCGCGTCTTCCGCGATGACGGAACACGACAGGCTGAAGCTGGATGTGGAATAGGCCGCGCCGAACCGGACGCCATCGCCGCGGATGACCAGGGCGACACTGCCTGCGCCGTAACCGGACGACGCGCCCTCCGACTGTTTCACGCCCTTGACCTCCAGCGCCGCTTCCTCGGCGACGCGGGCGCTCTCGATCAGGCTCTCGATATCCGGCACGGTCGGGTCGTAGAGGTCCAGGTCGGGCACGCTGTCGGCAATCTGGTCGGCATCGGCAATGCCGCACCACTTGTCTTCGGGGCTGGCCTTTGCCATGGCGATGGCGCGGGCCACCAGTTCGTCCATCATGTCGGCCTTCAGATCGGTCGACGAGACCACGGCCTGCTGCTTGCCGACAAGGCAGCGCAGACCGATGTCGAAACTCTCCGAGCTTTCGATGTCCTCGGGCTTGCCCTGGCGATAGGAGGCACCGTGGGACCGGCTCTCGACCATCACGGCGTCAGCCGCATCGGCACCGCCTTTCAATGCCCGGCCCAGCAGATCGTCCAGCATCTCGAGGGCCCTGGCTTCGGCAGTGTCGCGATTGGTCATGCGTGATGGTTCCTGATCTGTTGCAGACCGTCATCTAGGCGCGACAGGGCTGCCATCACAAGGGGGCGGGGGCCAATCTCCCTTGTCAGCATCGCGCGCAAGCCCCCCACTGCGGGCAGCACCGGGTGCCGGCCGCCGCTGTAGGCCTCGGCATCGTTCATGGCTCCGACGCGTCGTGGTGCGGTATCGATCTCTCTCACCCGTCCG
>CAJYBQ010000429.1 GCA_913064755.1 uncultured Alphaproteobacteria bacterium | reverse complement strand
CGGAGCGTGCGCAGCGCGCTCCCGGCCTGGAATCTGGTCGGCTGTGGCTGAGCCTTGGAAGAGCGCATGTGGGGACCCGGCATGCCAGGGAATTCTGTTACCTGTGCAACATAGAGTTCTTCTTCCAGGGCCAGCATTGCCCAACCCCCCTCGGATCGTTCCGGAACTTCTTGCCGGTCTGATTCGGAGAAACTGATCAATTCATTGATTTGAAAGGAAATTTCGTTCTGGCATGACGGTTGCGTTGAAAGGGTCACCAAGCATCAGTCCACCTGATCAGGAGAACCCGGTCATGAGCCTTGCGACCCTGAACGAGCCACTGCCGAGCCTCAGTTCCGCCCCCTACGTGGGACGATTGGCGGACGAAGTCTTCAGCCGCTACGGACAGTCCAGCCCCGGCTTCAACGGCGACGGCCTGCAGCTGCTGGAACGGCTGCTGGATTTTGCGGCCAACGCCGAACAGCAACTGGCACAGCAGCGCCAGCAGATCCGCGCGCTGGAAGAGATGACGCGCACCGATGTGCTGACCAGCCTGCTCAACCGGCGGGGCTTCGAGGAATCCATGTCCGCCCTGCTGGGTACCGCCCAGCGCTACAACGAGGAAGGCGTGATCTGCTTCATCGATCTCGACTGCTTCAAGCAGATCAACGATACGCACGGTCATCACGTGGGCGACCTGGTGCTGCAGGAAGTGGCGCTGGTCCTGACCGACAACGTGCGCTCCAGCGACCTCGTGGCCCGCGTCGGCGGCGACGAATTCGTTGTCGTCCTGTCCCGCACGACGCTCAGCAACGGCCTGAAGAACGCGCGGCGGCTGCAGCGGCTGCTGGACGACCTCACCGTGCGCACCGAAATGGGCCAGCAGATCCAGACCTCCGCCTCCATCGGCATCCACTGCTATGGTCCGGACACGGAATTGGGCCGGGTCATGCAGGAAGCCGATACCGCCATGTATGCCGAAAAGGCCCGCCGCAAGAACATGGCCGGGCTGGTTTCCATCAACACCGAGATCTCGGCAGGCCGGTTGTCCGGCCCCGCCTGAAGTCCGGAGCAACCCGTCCGAAGATCGCGACCCCGTCTACTGCGCGGTCCAGCCACCATCCATCGGCAGGGCCGTGCCGGTGATCGCGGCCCCGCTGTCGGTGGACAGGAAGACGGCCAGATCGCCGATCTGCTCGCCCGTCGCGAATTCCTTGGTCGGTTGCGCGGCAAGCAGCACGTCGCGTTTCACCTGTTCCTCCGTGATGCCGCGTGCCCTGGCCGTATCCGGTATCTGCTTCTCGACCAGCGGCGTCAGGACATATCCGGGACAGATCGCATTCACCGTGATGCCGTGCTGCGCCACCTCCAGCGCCGCGGTCTTCGTGAAGCCCAGCACACCATGCTTGGCGGAGACATAGGCTGACTTGTAGGGGCTGGCGACCAGGCTGTGCGCCGATGCGATGTTGATGATCCGCCCCCAGCCACGTGCCTTCATGCCCGGAATCGCCGCGCGACTGCCATGAAACACTGCTGACAGGTTGATGGCGATGATCTGGTCCCACTTCTCCAGCGGAAACTCCTCTATCGGTGCCACGTGCTGGATACCGGCGTTGTTGACCAGGATGTCCAGCTGGCCGAACGCGCTGCTGGTTGCCTCGACGAGGCCGCGCACGGCAGCGCCATCGGCGGCATCGGCCTGGAGGTAGCGCACATCGACCCCGTGGCGCGCGGCCAGGTCGGCCCGCAGGCTCTCGGCCGACGCGGCGTCCCGGCTGCCATGCAGCATGACACGCGCTCCCGCCGCGGCCAGCGCCTCGGCGCAGCCAAGACCTATCCCCGATGTGGACCCGGTGACCAGGGCCACCTTTCCCTGCAACATGACGCCATTCCCCGCTCAGATTCTCCGACTGCGTCCATGATGCGCGCGCCGCACCGAACCGCAAGGGGCATGCGGTGGGCGGGCCGGGGGCGGGCTGAACGGGTGCGACCATGGTACTTGATCCGGCAGCCCGGCGATGGCGTAAAGTGGGCCGGAAATCCGCCGCACCGACGTTCCATCCGGCGGCGAGAGGCTAAAAGACAGGAGAATGACATGGCGAGTGACAATCTGCATGCCCCGCGGGAGCGGTTGAGCAAGGAAACCATCCACATGCATCAGGCGATCACATCGCTGATGGAAGAGCTGGAGGCTGTCGATTGGTACCGCCAGCGCGCCGACGATTGCGACGACGCTGATCTGAAGGAAATCCTGCTGCACAACATGCGCGAGGAGATCGAGCACGCCGCGATGGTGCTGGAATGGCTGCGCCGCAACAACAGCGACTTCGATGGCCAGCTGCGCAAGTTCCTGTTCAAGGACGGCGAAATCTCCGACCATTGAGCACCGACGCCATCAATGAACTGACACCGGTCAGACGCGCCTACGGCATCCTCACCGGGGATGACGAGGGGCGCGTCTGCCGCGACATCCCCGATGCCGCCTGCGATCAGCAGCCGCGCAACTTCATGGTCCATGTCACCAGCCTGTCCCTGACCAAGATCGGTGACGGGCTGGTTGATCCGAAACTGGTGCTGGCCTGGCTGATGACGGCGCTGGGCGTTCCCGCCGGCCTGGTGGGATTCCTGGTCCCGATCCGGGAAGCCGGCGCCCTGTTGCCGCAATTGTTCATCGCGGGCAGCATCCGGTCATTGCCGGTGCGCAAGTGGGTCTGGTCGGCGGGCAGCATTGTCCAGGGGCTGGCGGTGATCGGCATGGCCGTGACGGCCCTGACCCTGGACGGTGCGATGGCCGGCTGGGTCATTCTCGGCCTGCTGGCCGTCATGGCCACGGCCCGCAGTGCCTGTTCCGTCAGCCACAAGGACGTGCTGGGCAAGACGGTTTCGAAATCCACGCGGGGAACGGCGACCGGAACCGCGGGCAGCCTGGCATCAGCCGTGGTCCTGCTGTTCGGCCTCGCCCTGAGCCTTCATCTGCTCGACCAGTCGATCACCACCATCGCGCTGGCCATGATGGTCGCCGGGGGCGCCTGGATCGTGGCGGGGGCCTGTTTCGCGACCCTGGCGGAAGCGCCTGGCGCAACCGAAGGCGGCGGCAATGCCCTGACCGTCGCGCTGTCGCAACTGCGCCTGCTGCGGGAGCGCCCGCAACTGCGGCGCTTCATTGCGGCGCGTGGCCTGCTGATCGCCACCGCGCTGGCACCGCCCTACCTGCTGGCCATGGCCGGCGAGAGCGGGCGAAGCGGGCTGGCCGACCTGGGCCTTTTCGTCATCGCGGCAGCCCTGGCATCGGTGCTTGGCGGATATGTCTGGGGCCGCCTGTCCGACAGGTCCAGCCGCAAGGTACTGGCCAGCGCCGGACTGCTGGGGGCCGTGACCCTGGCCACGGCCGTGGTCCTGCAAGGGCTTGGCATCCTGAACGAAAACGGCAGTTTCTGGCTGGCGCCGCTGCTGTTCGTGCTCACGCTGGCCTACCAGGGGGTGCGCCTGGGGCGGGCAACCCACCTGGTGGACATGGCGCCGACCGATGAGCGGGCGGCCTACACGGCCCTCGCCAATACCGTGATCGGATTGCTACTGCTGGGAACGGCGGCGGTTGGTCTGGTGGCGGAGGCCCATGGCGTGGCTGCAGCCATCGGCGTCTTCGCGGTCATGTCGCTGGTCGGCGGGCTTGTCGCGCTGGGGCTGGAAGAGGTCCAGGCGGAGACGTCCCCATGATCGCCGCCGCACT
>CAJYBQ010000428.1 GCA_913064755.1 uncultured Alphaproteobacteria bacterium | reverse complement strand
CGAATCCGCGACACCTCGCCGCTGAAAGTAGGCAAAGGGATGGGACCGCGTTTCTCCGGCAGGGGCTGGGACAGCGCACCGGTGATTCGGGTCATTCCTCCGCGCCGGTCGTAGCGACCACACAGGGCATTCAGCGTCATTACCAGCTGGGTACACAGGTTCTGGTGCGCGGCCATGTGCAGTCCGGTCCCGGTCTGGGCGGCGCCACTGGCAGCGGTGGCGAATACCCGCGCGCCTTCAACAATAGTCTCGGCGGGTACCGTGGTCCGCTGTGCTGCGTAGTCGAGGTCAAAGTCCGCTACCGCAGCGGTCAGTTCCTCAAAACCACTGCAATAATCTGCCACGTACTGCTCATCGTACCAGCGGTTTTCGATAATCACGCGGATCATCGCCGCTAGCAAGGTCGCATCCTCACCGGGTTTGACCTGCAGGTGCACATCGGCGCGGCGCGCCACTTCACACCTGCGCGGGTCAACCACCACCCGCTTCATGCCACGCTGCTGGGCGCGGTTGGGGCGGGGGCGGGGGGTGGGGGATGCGGGCAATGGCAATGTCTTCAGCGGCGAGCGGGGGGAAGATGATGGCGCGGCGACTGCGGCGGTGGCGGCAGAACTGGTCGGATGCGATCCGGCAGAGGTCTTTGCCGCTTCCACCGGGGTGATCGGGGAACTGCTGCCGGTGGCAAAGCTGACCGCCGCCTTGCCGAAGGCCATGGCTGCCGTGAAGGCGGACGGCTGGGCCGAGGCCGCGGCCGGGATCCTGACCACCGACACGTTCGAGAAACGGGCCACGGCGACCGTCGCCATCGGTGACGCGCAGGTGACCATCAACGGCATTTCCAAGGGTTCCGGCATGATCGCGCCGAACATGGCGACCATGCTGGCCTACGTCGTGACCGATGCGGCGCTGCCGGCGGATGTGCTGCGCGCTCTGCTGCCCGGCATCAGTGACCGCACCTTCAACTGCGTCACGGTGGATGGCGACATGTCCACGTCCGACATGTGCCTGCTGTTCGCGACGGGGAAGGCCGAGGGGCAGCCCACGATCACCTCCGCCGATGATCCGGCGCTGGCCGCGTTCCGGGCCGCGCTGGAGGACGTGCTGCGTAGCCTGTCGATCCTGATCGCCCGGGACGGGGAGGGGGCGACGAAGCTCATCACCGTCGACGTGACAGGCGCCGAGACCGAATCCTCCGCCCGCGCCATTGCTCTCGCCATCGCCAATTCCCCGCTGGTCAAGACGGCCATCGCGGGGGAGGACGCCAACTGGGGCCGCATCGTCATGGCCGTTGGCAAGTCGGGGCAGCCGGTGAAACGCGAACGGCTCGGCGTGCGCTTCGGTGGCATCACCATCGCTGCCGATGGTGGCCTGTCGCCGGATTACCGCGAGGCCGATATCATTCCGCACATGAAGGGGCAGGAGATCGATATCGAGGTCTCGCTGGGCATGGGCGACGCCAGCGCCCGCATCTGGACCTGCGACCTGACCCACGGCTACATCGACATCAACGCGGACTACCGGTCCTGACCGTGATCGTGTGCCGCGTTCCAACCTCGGACGGTGTGCCCGGGCTTGTTGACCCGGGTGTGCAGCACATCGGTCGGACCTGTGAAAGCCCGGGTACCCGGATCAAGCCCGGTCAAGCCGTGGAGGCAGGTCCTTACCTCCATGAAGGGGCGGCGCGGTCCGGTGCATCACGATGAAACTCGTCCTCGTCGCCGCCATTGCGCTGGTTCGGGACGCCAGGGTGCTGCTGGCCGAGCGCCCAGCGGGCAAGAGCCTGGCCGGCCTCTGGGAGTTTCCCGGCGGCAAGGTGGAGGCGGGGGAGACGCCTGAAACATGCCTCGTCCGCGAATGCGCCGAGGAACTCGGGATCACGATCCTGGAGCAGGATCTGGCCCCGTTGACCTTCGCCAGCCATACCTATGAAACGTTTCACCTGCTGATGCCTGTCTATGCCTGTCGGAACTGGCAGGGCGCGATGACGGGGCGGGAAGGACAGCGCCTCGCCTGGGCCAGCGCGGCGGAGCTTGAAACCTATCCCATGCCGCCCGCCGACGACCCGCTGCTGCCCGCAATCCGAACTCTGCTGTGACAGCGGTCGCCGCTTGCGGCACCATGGGCGGATGAACACACAGGTCGGCACGGTTTCCGGGCGGTATTACGCGAAGCAGGATGACGGGCGCATCCGCTGCGAGGTCTGTCCGCGCTACTGCAGGCTGAACGATGGCCAGCGGGGCCTGTGCTTCGTGCGGGCGCGGCAGGGTGAGGAGATCGTGCTGACGTCCTATGGCCGGTCGTCCGGGTTCTGCATCGACCCGATCGAGAAGAAGCCGCTGAATCACTTTCATCCCGGCACGCCGGTGCTGTCCTTCGGCACCGCGGGCTGCAACCTGACCTGCCACTTCTGCCAGAACCACGACATGTCGAAAAGCCGGGAGATGGACACGCTGGCGGATGCCGCGCCGCCGTCGATGCTGGCGGAAACGGCGCTGCGGCTGGGCTGCACCTCCGTCGCCTATACCTACAACGACCCGGTGATCTTCCTGGAATATGCCGTGGATACGGCCATCGCCTGCCGCGAAGTCGGCGTGAAGAACGTCGCCGTCACGGCGGGCTACATCTGCGCCGAACCGCGCGCCGAGTTCTATGCCCACATGGATGCCGCCAATGTCGATCTGAAGGCGTTCAGCGAGGATTTCTATCGCCGGGTCACCGGCTCGCAACTTGGTGCCGTGAAGGAAACGCTGGAGTACCTGGTGCGGGAGACCGATGTCTGGGTGGAGATCACCAACCTGCTGATCCCGGGGGAGAATGATTCGGACGCGGAGCTGGAGGCCATGACCACCTGGGTGGTGGATCGGCTGGGACCGGACGTACCGATGCATTTCACGGCCTTTCACCCGGACTTTCGCATGCTCGACAAGGAACGCACACCGCCCGCGACCCTGTTCCGGGCGCGCGACATCGCGCTGCGGGCCGGGGTCAGGCACGCCTACGTCGGCAATATCCATCACAAGCAGGCGCAGTCGACCTGGTGTTCAGGCTGCGGCGGTCTGCTGATCGGTCGCGACTGGCATCAGCTCTCCGACTGGCACCTGGACGACCACGGCGGTTGCCTCTGGTGCGGCACGATACTGCCCGGCCGCTTCGCAGGTCCGCCGGGGGACTGGGGGCGACGCCGGGAACGGGTGCAGATGACACCGAAACCCGCAAGGTCCGCAATCGCAGCCCCCTAGGCCGGTCTTGCCATCGAACTTGGGAACGCGACCTAGCCGTGATCCAGCTTCCAGGCGATCTGCGGCAGCCGGTCCGTGCCCCAGAACAGTTCCCCGTCGACGATGAAGCTCGGGCTGCCGAACACGCCACTTGCGACGGACTGATTGCAGGCATCCTTCAGCATTTCCTTGACCGCCGGATCGTCCGTCGCGGCATGTGCCGCGTCCGCGTCGAAGCCGTGCCGCACCGCGACAGCCACGGCATTGTCGCGCTGCGAGACGTCGATGCCTTCCGACCAGTGCGCGCGCAGCATGTCGCGTGCGGCGTCGGTCGCGCGGGCAGGGGCCACCGACCGCATCCAGCAGAACAGGCGCGCCGGCACGAAGGGGGACGTCACGAAATCCGGCACGGCGGGGCGATAGTCGATGCCGTGGAAGCGGTAGATGCGCGGGACGTCCATGCGGATGTAATCCCCCTTCAGCGGGGTCTCCCTC
>CAJYBQ010000427.1 GCA_913064755.1 uncultured Alphaproteobacteria bacterium | reverse complement strand
GCGGCACTGAGTTTCGCGGCCGCGCTGGCGGAGCTTGAAACACTGGTTCAGAAACTGGAATCCGGCAGTGTCGACCTGGAGAAATCCATCGACATGTACGCCCGCGGCAGCCTGCTGAAAGCCCATTGTGAAACCAAGCTGAAGGCCGCCGAGGCCCGGGTCGAGAAGCTGGTGATCGGTCCCGATGGCCGACCCGGCGATGCCGTTCCCTTCGATACGGACTGACGCCCGATGCCCGAACCACGGCTGGCGACAGCCCTGAAAGACACGGCAATTGCCGTGCAGGCGGAGCTGGATCGCCTGATCCCCCTGCCCGCGACGGCGGAAGCGCGGGTGCACGAGGCCATGCGCTATGCCCTCTTCGCCGGGGGCAAGCGCCTGCGCCCGTTCCTGGTGCTGGCCAGCGCCGACCTGTTCAGCGTTCCCCGTCCCGATGCCCTGCGCGTGGCCGCGGCGATGGAGATGGTTCACACCTATTCCCTGGTCCACGACGACCTGCCCGCCATGGACGATGACGACCTGCGGCGCGGCAAGCCCACCTGCCACCGCCAGTTCGACGAGGCAACGGCCATCCTGGCCGGCGATGCCCTGCAGGCGATGGCGTTCCAGGTCCTGGCGGAGTCGGAGACGGACCCCGACCCCGCCATCCGCATGGAACTGGTGCGGACCTTCGCGCGGGCCGCCGGTGCCGATGGCATGGTCGGTGGCCAGATGATCGACCTGCAGGCCGGGAACGTGACCTACGACCTGGACCAGATCACCCGCCTGCAGAACCTGAAGACAGGCGCACTGATTTCCTGGTCGGTCGAGGCAGGTGCCATTCTCGGCCGGGCCACCCCGGCGGAGCGTTCGGCCCTGGCCGCGTTCGGACTGGAGATCGGATTGGCATTCCAGATCGCCGATGACCTGCTGGATGTCGAAGGCGACGCGGCCAGCATGGGCAAGGCCGTGGCCAAGGACGCAGACGCGGGCAAGGCGACCTTCATCACCATCCTGGGGATCGAGGGTGCACGAAATACCGCAGCCGAACTGGTCGAAAACGCCGTTGCACGGCTTGATTTGTTCGGCGAGAAGGCTTTTCTATTAAGGGATATCGCGCGTTATATCATCGAACGCCGATCCTGACGGCCAACGAGACCCCGGTTCCGACACGCGACGCCGGGAAGTCGTTCGGACCTGACGGCATAATCATGGGAGGCCATTCTTGGCCGACACATCGAAGACTCCGCTGCTCGACACCATCAACTCCCCCGCCGATCTGAGGACGCTTGCGCCGTCGCAGCTGCAACAGCTTGCCGATGAACTGCGCACGGAAACGATCGATGCCGTCTCCGTCACCGGCGGTCACCTGGGCGCGGGGCTGGGTGTCGTGGAACTGACCACGGCGCTGCATTACGTCTTCGACACGCCGGACGACAAGCTGATCTTCGACGTCGGGCACCAGTGCTATCCCCACAAGATCCTGACGGAACGCCGGGACCGGATCCGCACCCTGCGCGCGGGCGATGGCCTCTCGGGCTTCACCAAGCGGTCGGAGAGTCGCTACGACCCCTTCGGCGCGGCGCATTCATCGACGTCGATCTCGGCGGGGCTCGGCTTCGACGTCGCCCACCAGATGCAGGGTCAGCCGCATCGCGTCGTCTCCGTCATCGGTGACGGGTCCATGTCGGCGGGCATGGCCTACGAGGCCATGAACAATGCCGGCAGCATGAAGAGCCGGATGATCGTCATCCTGAACGACAACGACATGTCGATCGCCCCGCCCGTTGGCGCGATGAGCGCTTACCTGTCGCGCCTGATCTCCGGCAAGCCGTACCTGAGCCTGCGCCAGGTCGGCAAGCAACTGGCGCAGCGGTTCCCGCGCAGCTTCGAGAAGATGGCGGAGCGGGCGGAGGAATTCGCCCGTGGCATGCTGACCGGCGGCACCATGTTCGAGGAACTCGGGTTCTATTACGTCGGCCCCGTGGATGGCCACAACATGGACCATCTGCTGCCGGTGCTGGAGAACGTCCGCGACGCCAGGCACGGCCCGATCCTGGTCCATGTCGTCACGGAAAAGGGCAAGGGATACCTGCCCGCGGAAAAGTCCGCCGACAAGTACCATGGCGTCGCCAGGTTCGACGTGGTGACCGGCACCCAGATGAAGGGAAAGTCGAACGCCCCGGCCTATACCAAGGTCTTCGCCAATGCGCTGGTGCAGGAAGCCACGCGTGACAGCAAGATCGTCGCCGTGACCGCGGCCATGCCGTCCGGCACCGGCCTCGACATCTTCGGCAAGGCGTTTCCGGCGCGTACCTTTGACGTCGGCATCGCCGAACAGCATGCCGTGACGTTCTGTGCCGGCATGGCCGCCGGTGGCCTGAAGCCTTTCGCGGCGATCTATTCGACGTTCCTGCAACGCGGCTATGACCAGGTGGTGCACGATGTCGCCATCCAGAGCCTGCCGGTCCGCTTCGCCATCGACCGTGCCGGCCTGGTGGGGGCGGATGGACCGACGCATGCCGGATCATTCGACATCACCTATCTCGCCACCCTGCCCGGCTTCGTGGTCATGGCCTGCGGTGACGAGGCGGAACTGGTGCACATGGTCGCCACCGCCGCAGCCATCGATGACCGCCCTTCCGCCTTCCGCTTTCCGCGCGGCGAAGGGGTCGGCGTGGACATGCCGGAAGTCGGCGTGCCGCTGGAAATCGGCAAGGGCCGCATCCTGCGCGAAGGCACTTCCGTCGCCATCCTTTCGTTCGGTGCACGCCTGTCGGAAGTGATGCAGGCCGCCGACGACCTGGCTGCCATGGGGCTCAGCGCCACCGTCGCCGACGCCCGCTTCGCCAAGCCGCTGGATGAAGACCTGATCGCCCGGCTGGCGCGGGAGCATCCGCTGCTGGTCACCATCGAGGAAGGCGCGGTCGGGGGCTTCGGCAGCCATGTGCTGCAGTTCCTCGCCACCCATGACCTGCTCGACGGGCTGAAGGTGCGCCCCATGGTGCTGCCCGATTGCTTCATCGAGCACGACAAGCCGGAAAAGATGTACGACGTGGCCGGCCTGAACGCGCCGCAGATCGTCACGACGGTCGTCGAAGCCCTCGGCATCGCCAGCAACGCCAGCGCCCCCGCACGGGCCTGAGGTTACGGTCTGACCACCAGGATCACCCGGACCCGCGCGGGTCCGAGCCGCGTGTCCTGTCCCGCAGCAGTCGACTGACCAACCCCGCGCATGAGGCGGAGTTCACGCTTCCATGATCCTGTCGCCTTGGCGCCTTGCCGTCCTGGCGCCCGACGCGACCTACAGCGGCTTGCCTTCGCTGCTGTGCCACAGATCGCCCATCAGCTTGTTGGAAGGCAGCGACGGATCCAGCAGCTTCTGCGCCGTGGCATGTCCCGCCACCGGCAGACCCGCCGGATCCAGCTTCCCGATCTGCACCAGCACGGATGCCTGGTCCCAGTAGATGTGTTCGTTGTAGAGCTTGTCGCCCCGGAAATGGACGATGGCAATCAGTGGAATCTCGACGTATTTCCCCGTCGGTTCGACACCGGGCAGCATCCAGTCGATCTCCCGCGTGTGGGTGAAGCAGAACAGCATCTCGTCCACCAGCCGGTCGGTGCCGATGGTGCGGCTGATCGGAACCAGCTTCGTGTCCTCGGGGTTCGAGTCGACGAAGTGATACTTGTAGAACCGCTTCAGGTGATCGTGGCCAACACCGCCGGTCATGGTCGGGAGGTGGTTCACGTAAGGCTACGCCACCATCGTCGCCTTG
>CAJYBQ010000426.1 GCA_913064755.1 uncultured Alphaproteobacteria bacterium | reverse complement strand
GAATCCGTCAGCGAGTCGCTAAACCCATCCGAGCAAATCAGGAATCGGTCTCCCGCTTCGAGTTCGATTTCGGCGCTCTGCACCTCGACGTCCCCTTTGCCAACGACGCGCGAAAGAACGTGCGTCCAAGGATGACCCTTCGCGTCCTCTTCGGATACGGCACCTGCGCGAACCAGCTCTCCCACCGCCGTATGATCTTCCGTGAGCTTTTCGATATTGCCCCAGCGAACCTGGTAGAGCCGAGAGTCGCCAAAATGCCCCACCGCCGCTCGCCCATCACGCACAAGAACAGCGGTAAGCGTCGGCCCCATCTTGGCCTTGCCCGAGTCCGCCTTCGCTTCGGCGGCCACCGCGTGGGAAGCCGCGACGATGGCGTCGGCCACATCGCCGACATAGACCGGCTGGAAAAGCGTCTCGCCGCCACCGACCAGCGGCAGGAAAGGCGATATCCGCGCCATGGCACCGAAACGGTTGAGGAAATTGTCTTCCGGCCCGAAGACCACGGACGGACGCATGATCACCGCTGTCGGCACCGCGTCCCGCACGGCCGATTCACCGGCGGCCTTGGTCCGGGCATAGGAAGCGCCCGATTCAGCGGAGGCACCCAGCGCGGACATCTGCACCAGGTTCGTGATCCCGGCTTCCGCTGCTGCCTGGGCGATGTTGCGCGCGCCGGCGGCGTGTGCCGCGGCAAAGGTCTGGTCACCCTGGTGCAGCACGCCCACCAGGTTGACGACCGCGTCCGCGCCCTCGATCGCGCGGGCGATGGTGGCGGGCTTGCGGATGTTGGCATAGAGCGGTGTGACCTGCCCCACGTCGCCCATCGGCTTGAGGAACTGGGCGCCCTCCGGGTATCGGACCGCGACCGTGACGACCGCCCCGGCCCGGGCCAGCCGACGCACCAGGTGACGCCCGATGAAACCGGAACCACCAAAGACCGTGACACGCATGCCATGCATCCGAAAAACCTCCCGAACCGCCGGGGACCTTGCATCCCCGACCCTGCGGGAAATCTCTATCGCGCCGCCGCGCGGAAGGCAACGATGCGATACGTCGCGCGCAGCGACTTGGTGACCCCGGTATCGGCATGATATGCGACGGGCATCATGTGGACTGGCCACACCGCCGGAAGGAACCAACAGATGAGCATCGAACTCCATCGCGACGACCTGCCGCCAAGTGTCGACCTGGGGAATGTTGTCGCAATCGATACGGAAACGATGGGCCTGAACCCGCATCGTGACCGGCTTTGCCTGGTGCAGCTGTCATCCGGTGACGGCAATGCGCACCTGGTCCAGATTCGCCCGGGCGGTGCCCCGGCCACCAACCTGAAGCGCATGCTGGAAGACCCGGCGGTGGTGAAGCTGTTTCACTTCGCGCGTTTCGACATTGCCGCGCTGCGCAACGGCCTGGGGGCAAGGACTGCCCCCGTCTACTGCACCAAGATCGCCAGCCGTCTATGCCGCACCTTCACCGATCGCCACAGCCTGAAGCACCTGTGCAGCGAATTGCTCGGCGTCGACATCTCGAAGCAGCAGCAGTCCTCGGACTGGGGCGCGGAAGACCTGACAGATGCCCAGATGGCCTATGCGGCCTCCGACGTGCTGTACCTGCATGGTCTGCGCGAACGCCTGGACATCATGATCGCGCGCGAAGGGCGGACCCACATGGCGCAGGCCTGTTTCGACTTCCTGCCGATGCGGGCGGAACTGGACCTGGCGGGCTGGCCCGAAGCCGACATCTTCGCCCATTCCTGACACCGTGCCGGTCGGTCGTTGCGCCGGTGCCGTGCGACGTCTGCCGACCTGCCGACGGGAACCGCGCCGGAAGACCGACGGCCTTGACCGTCGCCACATCACGTAAAGCCTTTCTGCACGTTTGGCTGGTCTGATGTTGCGTGGTTGGGGCACTTCACCCATATTGGCACGAATCTTGTTGTGACCGGCCTGCATGCGGCAGGCCGGAGGCAACCCAACAGACCGCGAGGCCCGCACGAACCATGGCCGACGAAGCCCGTTCATCGACTGACCGTACCGCCGATGGTGACGCCGTCACCGGGGATATCGCGACCGGTCGGCAAGTGATCGAGATGGAGGCCAGGGCGCTTTCCGCCCTTGCCGCCAGCCTGGACCGGAATTTCGTGGCCGCCGTCGACATTCTGCTGAAGGTCAAGGGCCGGGTGATCCTGACCGGCATGGGCAAGAGCGGTCACATCGCTCGCAAGATCGCCGCGACCATGGCCTCCACCGGCACCCCCGCCTATTTCGTGCACCCCGGCGAAGCCAGCCATGGCGACCTCGGCATGATCACCGACAAGGATGCGCTGATCGGGCTGAGCAATTCCGGTGAAACCCACGAACTCGGCGATATCCTGGAATTCGCGCGCCGCAACATGGTCCCGGTCGTGGCCATGGTGGGCCGCATGCCCTCGACCCTGGGCGATGCCGCGGATGTCTGCCTGGTGACCCCGGAAGCACCGGAGGCCTGCCCCCACGTGCTGGCCCCCACCACATCGACGACCATGATGCTGGCACTGGGCGACGCGCTGGCCGTGGCCCTGCTCGAACGGCGCAACTTCACGGCCCGCGATTTCGGGCGGCTGCATCCCGGTGGCAAGATCGGTCGGCGGCTGGTGACCGTCGCCGACATCATGCATACGGGCGATGAACTGCCCCGCGTCCCGACAGGCACGCCCATGTCGGAAGCCCTGATCGAGATGACGGCAAAGAGCCTCGGCTGTCTTTCGGTCACGGATGCCGATGGGCGACTGGTCGGCATCATGACGGACGGCGACCTGCGCCGCGGCATGAAACTGCCCGACCTGCTGACCCGCGCGGTCGATGATGCGATGACGCGCGATCCCAAGACGATCCGCGCCGGCGCCCTGGCGTCGGAGGGCGTGGGAATCATGCACGAGAACAAGGTGACGAGCCTGTTCGTGCTGGATGACGAACGGCGCCCCGTCGGGCTGCTGCACATCCATGACTGCCTTCGTGCCGGTGTCGCATGACCGGAACAGGAGCAACTGGAACGGGACCGCAGGCCGCCGCCGCGCCGGAACATCGCTGGAACGCGCAACCGAAGGCACGGCTGATCTCCACGGGTGACGCCCGCCGCAACCCGCTGGTCAACCGCATCAAGTTCGGCCTGATCGGTGTTTCGGTCCTGCTGGTGATCGCGCTGCTGGCGTGGCCCCAGTTCGCCGAACGCCGCAACGGCCTGCCCATCGACTTCGCCGACATCGATGTCAGCGCACCAACCTCCACGATGTCCCAGGCCCGTTTTGTCAGTGGTGGTGCCCACACGATCAACATCACTGCCGACCAGGTGGTGCAGGACGCGGATGCGCCGGACCTGGTGCACCTGTCGAACATCTCCGGCGACACGACCATGGAGGATGGTGCCTGGATGTCCCTTTCGGCACAGAGCGGCAATTACGACCGCGAGGCACAGCGGCTGGTGCTGAACGGGGATGTCGCGCTGTTCACCGACAGCGGCAACGAGATCCACAGCAGCAATGCCACCTTCGAACTGGGCGCGGGCCGGATCACCGGCGGCGACCCGGTCAGCGGTCACGGACCCTTCGGGCGGATCACCGCCGACCGGTTCGAGGTTGCGGGCAATGGCGAAACGATACGGTTCATGGGTGACGTGAAGCTGGTCATTGAATCCGGGACGGGAGACCTTTGATGCCGCTTGCCAACACGTGCCGCGCGCTGCTTACGATCCGCGTGACCCTTTGCACCGCGGCGCTGGTGCTGGCC
>CAJYBQ010000425.1 GCA_913064755.1 uncultured Alphaproteobacteria bacterium | reverse complement strand
ACGATGGCGGCACAGCAGGTGACAGAGACAACGATGAACGACAAGCCATCAGATCGTGCGGAGGAACGAAGTCGCCGGCTGAAGCGACTGACCGTCCCGGCTTTCCTGGCGCTGGTCATCGCCATGTTCGCCGTCACCGCCTGGCGCGCCCTGCCCGACCTGCCGATCTTCACCGAGCCGAGGATGGAGGACATGCCCCTGCGGCGGATGTTCTCGACCGTGCTCTACAACAACTACCAGACCCGTATCCGTTTCCACGAAGGGGCCTCGTCGCCCAACTTCATGGACCGGATGCGCGGCATGCGGGACGTGGATCGCATGGCGGCGCGCACCCTGGCCCTGCGCCCGCTCGGCAGCCAGCCCTGGTACCACCGGGCCGCCGCCGCGCACAGGGGCGGTCGCGCCACCGCGGCCAGGGAATACGGGCTGCGATCCCTGCGCGACGGGCCGTTCACACGTGGATATGCCGCCGACCGCGTGGCGATGGCCGTGCGCTACTGGGATGACCTGACCGAAGCCGAGCGCGTCAGCGCCTATGCCTTCATGCGCAAGATGGTCTACTACACCGACAGCATCCTCGTCGCCAAGGCGGCCGAGGACCAGCCAGGGGTCGAGGAACATCTCTGGGCCGCCGTCGAAGGTGACGAGAACCTGGAAATCCGGCTGGGTGTCAGACTGCGCAACGGTCGCCATCACCTGTTCAGGCAATAACGGCAAGCTTCCCGTATCACACCGCGCGCACGGTTCGGACGCGTTCAGACGAAACCGTCGATCCTGTCCTGCGCCCGGTCAGCCGCCGCACGCTCCGCCTGCGGACCGTATCCTGCACCGCCACCGGTCTGCACGAACAGCAGGTCGCCCTTCTCCAGCGGCATGCTGGTCTTCGACACCAGGTCCATGCGCACGCCGTCGCGTTCCAGCCAGACAGCCGCCTTCTGACCCGGCGCGCCGCCGAACAGCCCCTCCGGCGCGATCTCGAAGCGGTCGCCATAGGCGGCAAAGGTGACGTCGTCAGCCACGATCTCGTAGACCCGCTGGAACCCCAGGCCACCGCGATGGCGCCCGTCGCCGCCGGATCCCGCGATCAGGCTGTAATCCCTGACACGGAAGAACGGATAGGCCATGTCCTGCGCCTCGATCGGGATATTGCCGCAATTGGACAGCGGGCTGTCCACCGCGTCACAGCCGTCGTTCGCCGGGCCTGCGCCATAGCCGCCGCCGAAGATCTCCAGGTAGATGTTGTATCCCTTCGGCCCCAGGTGGCTGAGACAGCAGGCATAGGTCGTGTCGTAGCCGGTGGCGATCACCCGGTCCGGCACGGCCTGCGCCAGGGCTTTCATGACCGCGTTGAAGACGCGGTAGGTCGGCAGCAGGCGCGCCCGAACCGGTGCCGGATAGATCGGGTTCAGGATCGACCCGTGCGGGGCGGAAATCGTGACCGCCCGCGCGCAGCCGGTGTTGAACGGCAGATCGGCCGAGGTCAGGGCCGACTTGATCACCGACAGGGCCGCGCCGACGGTGGAGGCAAAGGGGCTGTTGATGTTGGTCTTCACCTGGTCGCTGCTGCCTTCGAAATCGACGGCGATGTCGGATCCGTCGACCGTGACCTTCGCCGCGATCCGCAGCGGACCGCTGCCCTTGCCGTCATCATCCAGGAAGTCCTCGCCGTGATAGATGCCGTCGGGCACGGCCTGAAGTGCTGCCCGCATGCGGCGTTCCGCATAGTCCAGCATCTCCGTCATCGCGCTTTCGACCTTGGCCGTGCCATGTCGCGCGCAGAGGTCTCGCACCCGCTCGATACCGATCTGGTTGGCGGCGAACTGCGCCTCGAAATCGCCGATGGTGTGGTCGGGCATGCGGATATTGGCCCGCACCATGCGCTGCAACGCGCCATCGTCGCGCCAGTCACGATCCAGGTTCCAGCGCGACGGCGGGAAGATGATGCCTTCCTGGTGCACATCCGTCGCATCCGGGTTCAGTCCCGGCGCGCCGCCGCCCAGGTCGATGTGATGCGCCACCGTCGCGGAAAACCCGATCAGCCGTCCTTCGACGAAGATGGGGGAGAACAGGAAGACGTCCGGCAGGTGCTGGCCGCCGTTGTAGGGGTCGTTGGTGATGTAGAAATCCCCCTCCTTCAGGTCGGAGGGCGGCGTGATCTTCGCGCAGGGGCCGAAGGTATGGGCGATGGAGCCAAGCTGCAGCGGGATCAGTTCCGACTGCGCCACCACGTTGCCATGCGCATCCAGGATGGCCGACGAACAATCCTCGGCCTCCCGCACGATGGTGGAATGGGCCGAGCGTATCAGCTTGACGCCCATCTCGTGAGCGGCGGCGATCAGGGCCTGGGTGATGATCGCCTGGTCCACCGCAGAGACATTGTTGAAGGCTGTATCAGGCATCCGGTTTCTCCTCGTCGCGCCGCAGGATCAGATTGTGTGCCGCGTCCACGGCACCTTGCCAGCCGTCGGCCACCAGGATGGTGGAGGTACCATCCTCCACCAGCGCGGGGCCGGCAACGGCAACCCCCTGCCCCGGTCGGGTGGTGCAGGGCGCGCCCCTGTGCTGCACACCATGTTCGTGGAAGTCGGTGCGGTCCGCAATCTCGGTCGCCGCGGCGTCTCCGGAAAGGTCCGGTTGCGCGCCCGGCGACACGGACGCCCCGGCGCGGAAGGCCACGATCTCGATGGCCGATCCCCCGGCCTTGTCGAATTCGAACACCCGGTGGTGCGCCGCCTCGAACAGGTCGCGGATGGTGGCCGGTGCAAGATCCTCCGGCGACCGCGCCCCCAGGTCCACGGGAATCTCGAACGCCTGACCGACGTAGCGCATGTCGAGGCTGAGTTTCAGCCCCACGTCCCCGTCGAGGCCCAGGTCTCGCAGGTGCGCCGCCGCCGCCGCGCCGACTTCCGCGATCACGCCACGGATCTCGGCCGCATTGGCATCCTCCAGCCGCACCTGGTGGGTCCGGCTCTCGAAATGCACGAAGTCGGACGCCAGCAGGCCATAGGCCGACAACACCCCCGCCGCGGGGGGCACCAGCACGGTGTTGATGCCCAGGTCTTCCGCCACCCGGCAGGCCAGCATCGGCCCGGCACCGCCGAACGGCAGCAGGGCGAAGTCGCGTGGATCGTGACCGCGTTCGGTCGAGATGCGCTGGATGGCGCGGACGATATTGGCTTCGGCCACGCGGATCGCGGCATCCGCCGCCTCCACCGTCGACAGGCCGAGTTGCGCCGCGACCGGGGCAACGACCGCCTCTGCCGCCGCGCGATCCAGCGGCATGCTGCCGCCGAGAAAGGTCTCGGCCCGGATCGTGCCCCGTACCAGGTGGCAATCGGTGATCGTCGGCCGCTGTCCGCCCCGGCCATAGCAGGCGGGACCTGGATCGGCACCGGCAGATTCCGGCCCGACCCGCAACAGGCCGCCATCATCGATCCAGACAAGTGACCCGCCGCCGGCGCCGACGGTGGCTATGTCGATCACCGGCGTCTTGACCGGCAGACCGTCGATCTCCGTCGCCGCCGCCAGGTCGGGCTGTCCATCCTGCACCAGGCAGACATCGGTGGAGGTACCGCCCATGTCGAAGGTGATGATATTGCCGATGCCGGACCGCAGCTCCTGCCGCCTCGCCCCGACCACACCCGACCCAGTGCCGGAGTACAGCGCCGTGAACGCGGGTGCGGCCACGGAGGCCGCGCGCAGGCAGCCAACAGGTGACGACCAGACAGAAACCCCGGTCCTGTGCCCCTGGCCGGCGCGTTCGTCGCCCAACACGCACGGGG
>CAJYBQ010000424.1 GCA_913064755.1 uncultured Alphaproteobacteria bacterium | reverse complement strand
CCGGGCGGAGGTCCCGCGCTGCTGCGACCGTGCGGGCCATCCGGGTGGCGGCATGGCCGTGCAGCACGGGAATCGACACATCGAAGATCACGATCCTGGGCTGCGAATCCACGTAGGCATCATAGGCTTCCTGGCCATTGGCCGTGACCGTGGCACTCAGGCCCAGCCCTTCCAGCGCCCCGATGACGACTTCCTGGTTCACGATGTTGTCCTCGGCAAGAAGCAGTTTGCCGGCATCCCCGTCAGGGCGCGCAACGGCCACGTCGGTAGAGCTGTCGTCGGCAACCGCCGTGTCGGGGTCGGGGGCCACAGCCTTGCCGGCATCCGTTTCACCGAAGGCATTGACGATCCTGTCGAAGAGTTCCGACGGGTGCACCGGTTTTTCCAGGGTCGTCAGCCGCCCGCCATCGCCGGCCTGGGCGGTTGTCCGGTCGACTTCATGTTCGGTCAGCATGATGACGGGGGTTTCGGTCATCGCCGGGTTGGCGCGCAGTTCCGAGACCAGGTCCGCAATGGCCATGTCGGCCAGGTGACTGCTGACGATGACCAGTTCGTAGGGACGTCGCGCCTTCACGGCGTCCAGCATCATGCCCAGCCCCTCCACGGCGGTGGCCGCAAGGGCACATTCCATGCGCCATGACGAAAGCTGTTCCCGCAGTATCAGCCGGTGGCGCTGGCTCGACTCGATCACCAGCACCGGCCTGTTGGTGACGTCGAGCGCCACGGTCCGTTTCGCGGAAGTGTCCTCGGCCATGGCGAGTTCCAGCGTGAACCAGAACGTGGAGCCCTGGCCCAGGGTCGACTCGACGCCGATCTCGCCACCCATCAGGTCGACCAGGCCCTTGCAGATGGCCAGCCCGAGACCGGTGCCGTCGTGCTGCCGGGTTGCCGATTGATCCGCCTGCGTGAACTGTTCGAAGATCCTGCCCAGCGCCTCTGCCGGAATGCCGCAACCGGTATCATGAACCTGAACCCGGATCCCGACCGGGTCACCGACCTGCCGGTTCGCGGCCGGGGTCGTGCAGGAAACATCGATGACGATTTCACCCTGTGACGTGAACTTCACCGCGTTGCCGACGATATTCGTGATGATCTGGCGCAGTCGCTGGTAGTCGCCGGTCATGAACCTCGGCAGGGTCGGGTCGATGCGGGCATAGATCGCCAGACCCTTGTCGCGGGCTACGCTGGACAGCAGGTGCGCCGGCTCGACCACCAGGTCACTCGTCTTGAAGTCGCCGGGAACGATCTCGATGTGCTCGGCCCCGATCTTCGAGAAATCGAGGATGTCGTTGATGATGTTCAGCAGGTTGTCGGCGGATGAGCGGATGATCTTCAGGAAGCCGGTCTGCCGCTTGTCGAGCTCCGTCCGCTCCAGCAACTGGGCCATGCCGATGACACCGTTCATCGGCGTCCGGATCTCGTGGCTCATCGTTGCCAGGAACTCGCTCTTCGCCTTGTCCGCGGCCCGGGCGCGGTCCGCCTCTTCGACCAGGGCATTGATGGTGCCCTTCAGCATCAGCATCGGTCGCCGTACCAGGACCTGGTACGACACCAGTGACGCCAGCAACAGGCCGAGCCAGATCAGGCCATGCCGGACCCACAGGGGAACGATGCTGCCCGAGACGCAGATGGACCCGGTCGGATCCTTGGCCAGCGGCAGCACTTCGCAGACCCTTGTCGTCGATGGCAGGAAGCCGGCGCGTTCACGCGACAGGTCCAGACCATGTGTCAGCACGATCTCTTCCTCGGCAATGACCTCGATCGACAGCCCCTCGTCCACCGCCGTCGGTTCCGCGTCGACGACGATTCCGTTCAGACGTTCGGTATGGAAGTCCCACAGCGCCGGGTACCTGTAGATGTACTGGTTCAGCGGACGGGCGATCGCATACGCGTGTGCCGCCAGGCTGTTGCGGTAGTGATTGAACTCGCTGACCGCATAGCCCACAGGGATGATGACCCCCAGCAGCAGCAGCAGGATCAATCCGGTGCTGCTGACGTTGCGCCGGATTCTCAGGTACTGCAGGGTCTCATCACGCATGTCGGAATTCCTTCTCGAAGCGATCAGGGGTCAGCGATCCGGATCCGATGCTCAGGGCGTGGCGCTCACGACATGACCCCCAAGGCGGGCCGCCAGCTGCACGCCATCCGGCGCGTACATGAACGCGGAAAGGCGGGCAACGCGGTCATCGGGGTCGCGCCGCGTCACCAGGTACAGGGTCTTGGCGTACGGATAGGCGCCGGAACGAACCGTCTCGGCGGAAGGCACGACACCATCGATCACCAGCGGGGTCAGCGTTCGCTTCTCGGATATCATCTGCAGCAGCGTTCCGGTGGTGAGGGTATTCGGCGTCTGCTCGGCCATGGACGCGTTCTCCTGGTCCGTCTGCGCGATCATGACACCGGGCAGGCTGTACGCCTGCGCCAATGCGCCTTCCATGCCTTCGAAATGCGCGATGGCATAGGCGCGGTCACTGTCGGATTCGGGCCGCAGGATGACGCGAACCACCTCGTTGCCGAAGGCCGCATTGGGTTCGCCGGCCTTGTAGTAGAGCTGCCATACCGTATCGCTCGTCACGGCGACCGGGGCCTTGTACGACGTGAAGAAACCGAATGGCGTCCGCATCAGCGGCGTGGCAACCAGGCCCGCGTCGATTTCCTTCTGCTTCAGCTCGCGACCGGAAATGGCGACGTCGAACTTGCCGGCGGCCAGCGCCCGCAAGGCACCGCCACTGCCCAGGCCATTGATGACGCTGGCAGCGATGTCGGGGTTCTTCCCATGGACTTCCGTCGCCACGGCCTGCGCATAGACCATCGACGCGCCGGTGCCGCCGATCAGCAAGGGTCGCTCCTTCGCCATGGCGGCATTGGCACCTGTCAGCAGGGCAGCGGCAAGCAGGCAGGATTTGAGCATGTGCAACGGTCTAGGCCTCCGGAACGATTCAACTTCATCCAGAAGACCATGACCGGGTTGATTTTCGCTTAACCTTACCGGACGAATGCCCCGTGCGGTCGCCGCACCGCTGAACGGGCGCGCAGGCTCAATCCTTCAGCCGCCTCGCGGCCTGGCGCAGCACGTCGCGGTCGCCACGTTGCCAGGTGACGGTCAGCCGGTACCGGGTGATCCGCCAGCCCTCGGGACGGCGGGCCAGGTCGATGTCGTAGAACCCGCCGATGATGTAGTCGGGGTCGCCGCGCGCGCCCGACAGATGATGCATCGCCTGCAGGTAGGCGATCAGATGCGCCCGGTCGCCATCGACCTGGTGCACATGGTTGCCGGTCAGGTGCTGCGTCACGGTCAGACCACCCACCGTCATGCGCATGGCCTCGATCCAGTCGGCGCGGGACCCGGACCAGGGCTTGCCGCCCAGCGTGGAGAAATCGGTCTCCAGCGGATCGTCGAAGACCTGCTTCATCAGGTCGAAGTCCCTTGTGTCGATCGCCGTCGCATAGCGGTGCATGACGTCGCTGATCGCCATCCGGTCGGCAACCGCCGCCTGTTTGACGGATTCCGGGTGCCGGTTGAGCTGGCCTTCCAGTGCCACCCGCTCAAGATCAGCCAGTTCATACAGAAAGGCATCGTCGACCCGGTTCACCGAGGGTTCCACATCGCCGGGCACCGCCGTATCGATAATGAACTGCGGCCGGCTGCGGCGGCTTTTCAAGGCGGCCCGCACCATGTCAGCAGTCAGAGAATGGTGACGGCGGCCCAGCGCACAAATGATGATATCGGCAGTGGCCAGAGCCGCAGAAATTTCCTGGTAGTGTCCCCGATGGCATTCCAGCCTGCCGG
>CAJYBQ010000423.1 GCA_913064755.1 uncultured Alphaproteobacteria bacterium | reverse complement strand
ATCCAACGGGTGAAACAAGGTGCGGCGCGTTCGCGTTCATGGGGTCGGGAAGGAGCCTCCTCGTTGTTGCTCAGGCGTCGATGCTGTCGGTCTTGGGGCCGACGTAGAAATCCGGATAATGCTTCTGCACGACCGGGCTGTAGTCGGCCCATGCATGGCACGTGTTCAGGATCCCGGGGCGACCGTCGGCGCGCGACCCGCCCATGTTCTTGATCGGCCAGATCGTCTGCATGGTGGCCGTGGCCATCTGAGGCAGCAGTTCCACGATATGGGTGCAACCGACCGTGCCGCCAACCCGTTCGCGTGCTTTCCGGTTGAACCCGGCACCGATGCGCAGCCCGGCCAGGGCCGCGAAGTTCGGGGCGACTTCGCCGCACATCGTGTAGGGGGTGATTTCCGACCAGGCCTCGGCGGCATGGATCAGGAAATCGGTGTCGACGGTCAGGCGCAGCCACATCTTGTGGACCATGCCGTCGTCACGCCGTTCCATCATGGTGCCATAGGGGGTCGGCTTGTGATCGGAGATCATGCCTTCCATGTCCCACAGACCGTCCTCGCGCTCGTAACCGCAGATCTCGATCTTGCGGGTGTGGCGGTGGACGCGCTTCACGGGTTCTGACAAGCCCGCCCTGGTTACTGGGGCCATCGTGGTTCTCCAACTGCATCATCGATTGCGGCGGAAGATACCAGCGATGGCCCCGGCGTCCAGTCAGTCTGTTCGGTCGGCAGGTCTGCTTCCAGAACATCGTGGCCCCGGCATGGACCCGGCGGCGGTCTGCCCGGTCATCGCCGGGCCGTCCTGTTCTCAGCCCCAGGAAATCGGCAGGCTCTTCAAACCGCGCAGGGTGAAGGTCGGTCGCCAGTCCGGCGCGTCCGCCGCATCCAGGCGCAGACCGGGCAGGCGCTCCAGCAGGCTGCAGAACGCGATGTCGGCCTCTACCCGCGCAAGCTGGGCGCCGAGGCAGAAATGTATGCCGCCCCCGAACGAGGTCGGGCGCACATCCTTGCGGTCCGCCTGGAAGCTTTCCGGGTCATCGAATGCCGCCCCGTCGCGGTTCGCCGCCCCCAGCAGGTTGATGACGTGTTCACCCTTTGGAATCGTGACGCCGTTGATCTCGACATCTTCCATGGCCGTGCGACCGGTCATCTGTACCGAGGAATCGAACCGCAGCATTTCCTCGATCGCGCCGGGCATCAGGTCGGGGTTCGCGCGCAGCTTGGCGTATTCGTCCGGGTTCTGCAGCAGGGCGAACAATCCGTTGCCCAGCAGGTTCACGGTCGTCTCGTGCCCGGCACCGAACAGCAGGATCACGTTGCCTACCAGCTCCGCCTCGGACAGGCGCTCACCGGCCTCCTCCGCCTGAACCAGCACGGTTGTCAGGTCATCCTGCGGCTCTGCCCTGCGGCGGGCGAAGAGTTCACGGAAATAGGCCGACTGCCCTTCGAAGCCTTCCTGGATCTGGCGCATCTCGTCATCGCTGACCGGGGTGGGATCGATCAGGCGTCCGGAAATCTTCGATCCCGTCTGGAACCGCCCGCGATCTTCCGGGGGGATGCCCAGCATGTCGCAGATCACGTTGACGGGCAGGGGATAGGCAAAGTCATGGATGAAATCCATGCTGTTCCGGCCCTCGACCCCATCCAGCAGTTCATCGACCAGCTTCTGTATCTGCGGGCGCAGGGCGTCGATCCGCCGGGCCGTGAAGGCCTTGGCGACCAGGCCGCGCAGGCGGCTGTGGTCGGGCGGATCCTGCACCAGCATCCAGGTCCGCATGTTGGCATAGACCGGGTTGTCGAAGACATCGTCGCCGTTGCGCATCTTCATGCGCTCGTCGAACCCCTTGCCGAAGCGCTTGTCCTTCAGGATCAACTGCACGTCGGCATAGCGGCTGGCGACCCAGAACCCGAGCGGGGTCTTCATCAGCGGCTGGTTTTCACGCAGCAACTGGAATGACGGATAGGGGTTCCGAACGAACTCCGGCGAGAACGGGTTGAACAGCGGCGCGTCGGCCACCGGTGTCTGGTCGTTCATGGTGTTTCTCCCTGGGTCCGGCTCATTTGATGACCGGCGTTCATTTATGCCTCGGCGAAGGTTACATAGCCTGGACGAGGGAGGGCAAGTCGATCATGCGCTGAAACACCAGATCGGCACCGGCGTCGATCAGCATCTGGCGATCCCGACCATGGTCGCGATGGCCACCACCGGTAAAGCCGAGAGCCCGCATGCCGGCAGCCTGCGCGGCTTGCAGGCCGAACGGGCTGTCTTCGACGACAACACACCTGTCCGGCGCGACACCACACTGATCGGCGGCATGCAGGAACAGGTCGGGGGCCGGCTTGCCGCGCCTGACCATGGTTGCGGAGTACAGGCGGCCCTCGAAGAGGTCGAGGATGCCGGTGGTTCCGAGGGTCAGCTGCATCTTCGCCACCTCACCGGACGAGGCCACGCAGGTGGGCCCCTGCAACCCGGCCACCGCCTCCCGCACGCCGGCGATGGCGGTGACCTCCCGGGCCAGGACCTCCGCCGTCATGCGCCTGATCTCGGGCACGAAGTCGTCGGGCAATTGCACGCCGTACCTGGTGCCGACCAGCTTCGCGCAGCTGTCGAGGGACAGGCCGATGAAGGTCGCCTCCGTCTCCGCCACGCTGATATCGACACCATGGTCATTCAGGTAGCGGGTCAGCAGGCGGTTGGCCGGGCCTTCGCTGTCCACCAGCACGCCGTCGCAGTCGAAGATCACCAGCATGGTCATTCGGGGCACGCGGTGGTCCGAGGCGGCGACTTGCACAGCAACAGGCCGTCGTCCGTGACCGATCCCGCGATCAGCATGCCGCCAATTCTCAGCACGCCGGTTGCGCCGCTGATCGGTTCACCATCCGGGTCGTCATGCAGCATCTCGCAGCCTCCGTCATCGGCAATATCCAGTGCCACCAGCCGCGTCGGTGCGTGATCGTGGAATGGCCAGCGTTTCATGTGGAGATACAGCGCGGTCGTGTCGGGATGCAACGCGGTCAGCAACCTGCCACCGGCGTCGATGGCCAGGTTGTCCGGGCCGCCGGGGACGGGAATCTCGGTTGCCGGGCGTTTCAGGCGCCCGTCCACCAGGTCGTAGCGCCGGATCCGGTCGGCCTGTGTCTCCGCCACGTAGACCGCCGGCTTCGCGCCATCCTGCACGACGATGCCATTGGCGAAGGACAGGCCGTCATCCAGGATATCGGGCGCATCCGGCCGCGTGATGTCGATACGGACGACGCGGGCGTGGTCGCGGCCCAGCAGCAGTTCCAGGAAGCTGCCCATCCGGCCGCAGGCCCCGCGATCCAGGCTGACCAGGGCCGTGTTCTCGTCCAGCGCATGAAGGTCGTTTGCGGCACAGATATCGGCGTGGCCGTAGGTACCCTGGTGATCCAGTTCCACGTTCGGTGCCACGTGGAAATACTCGATCGTGGTGCCGGCGGTGCCATCGTCCGCGCGTTCCTGCATCGGCGCGCGGTGGTTGATGACCATCAGGCGCCCGACCTGCTTCCCGATCCGCTGATCCAGAAAGCCGGCTTTCGGCAGTGACGGTTCCCACAGCGCGATACCATGCGGATGCAGGATCCGGCTTTCCTGGAACAGTTCGGTCAGGTTCGGTACCGGCAGGGCGATGTCGCGCGAGGTTTCCCGGAACTCCCGCTTCAGGCGCGGGAACGAAAGGCCGTAGATACCGTTGGCGACGGGCGCTTCGTTGTCCGGATCGGCCCAGCGATCATGTGCCGACAGCAGGATGCGCTGGCTGGGTTCATGCCAGGCCAGGTCCT
>CAJYBQ010000422.1 GCA_913064755.1 uncultured Alphaproteobacteria bacterium | reverse complement strand
CCAGCGAACACCAGATCATGGCTCTATTGGGCCACTCCACCCCGTCACAGGGCGCGGTCTACACCCGCACCGCTAACCGCCGCCGCATGGGCGCCGAGGCCTTGACCAGCCTAGACGCCAAATTGTCCCACCTTAGCCCCAGTCGGAAATAGTGGGACATTTTTATCGACCAAGACATTGATATTAATTAATTTTATTTGGTTGATGGTGATCCCGACAGGATTCGAACCTGTGACCTACTGATTAGGAATCAGTTGCTCTATCCTGCTGAGCTACGGGACCACGCTGGGCGGAACCTATCAGCGGACAGCGCCCGGGAAAAGAGCCTGTTGGTCCCCGTTCCGGCCGTTTGATCATCTACCGCCCGCGCACCAGCCTGGTTCCGGCGACGAGTGCGTCCATCTTCTGGCGGGCAATGTAGCGGGGCAGGGCGGAGAAACCGCAATCGGCGGTCGTGGTCAGGCGCTCTGCGGGCACGTGGGCCAGGACCTGGTCGATGCGGCGGGCCACGTCATCGGGGCCTTCGACCAGGTAGTTCTTCACATCGACGACACCCGCCGCGATGTCGAAATCCGAGGCCAGGTCGCGCAGGATATCGACTTCCGCCATCTCGCGGTTGGCGAATTCCAGCACCAGCTGATCCGCGCCGGTCGCCGCCATGGCCTCGCGCAGTCGGCCCATGCGCCGGTCGGCGAACGGGCGGCCGGCATTGTTGCCGAAACAGACATGCAGGCCGCGATAGCCCGACATGCCGGAGAAGATGTCCGCGGTCGGGGCGGCCGCGTGGGCGGGGGTCAGGCCGAACGGCGGATGCGGCAGGGCCGGCTCGTCCAGTTGAATGCGGTCACAGCCTGCGTCCGACAGGGCGGCCAGTTCCGTCGCCAGGATTGCGCTGATGTCCGCCATGATGTCGGCCGGGCGGCGCGTATCCGCGACGATGGACATCGCGAAGGTGAGGGGACCGGGGACGGCCATCTTCACCGGTCGGCCGCCCGCGATCGCGGACAGGAAGCGGAACTCCTCCACCAGGTGCAGCCCGCCGGGCGCGGCCAGCGGACCGGTCGCCCGGAACCGTGGTGCCTGGTCATAGCCGGATATGCCGAGCCTGCGGGTCGCCGGGATGCGCTCCAGTCCCGTCAGATGCTGGTACATTTCATAGACGAAACGCTGCCTGCGCACCTCGCCGTCCGACAGGATGTCCAGCCCTGCGTCCACCTGGTCAGCGACGATGACGCGCACGGCGTCATTCACGGCCTCGTCGATGTCATGGGGGCCGAACCGCCCGGACTTCAGGTCCGGTGGCATGGCGATGAACCAGCCGGGCACGGCGTAGGGGCCGACGCCCATCGTCGGCAGCATGGGCAGGCCGGTTTCGCTCATGCCAGCAATCCTCCCATCAGCAGGGCGACCAGCATGATCAGTCCCATGCCGATGTTCGACTTGAATTTCCTCAGGCAGTCGGCGCCGTTGTCGATATCCACCCGCACCGTCTGCCAGACCAGGTGCGCGACGACACCGGCGAAGCCGAGCAGGAACCAGTGGCTGAAACCGGCTTCCCGCGCCGCCAGCGCCCAGAGGATCACGGTGACGCCGTAGAACAGCCAGAGTGCCGGGCGGGTGCGGTTGCCCAGCTTGCGCGCGGAGGACTTGACGCCGATCAGCGCGTCATCGTCCTTGTCCTGGTGCGCATAGATGGTGTCGTAGCCCAGGGTCCAGAAGAACCCGCCCGCATAGAGCAGGATCGCGGGCATTTCGACGGAGCCGGCGGCGGCGGCATAGCCCATCACCGCCCCCCAGTTGAAGGTCAGGCCGAGCCAGGCCTGCGGCCACCAGGTCACGCGCTTGGTGAAGGGATAGACCACCACGAGGAAGAGCGAGAACACGCCGAGCCAGATCGCCACCGGTCCCAGCTGCAGCAGGATGACCAGCCCGAGCAGGGCGAGGAAACCGGCCCAGAGCAGTGCCTGCCGTGCCGTGACCTGCCCGGATGGTATCGGTCGCAGGCGGGTCCGTTCCACCTTGCCGTCATAGTGCCGGTCGGCGATGTCGTTCACCGTGCAGCCCGCGCCGCGCATGATCAGGGCGCCAAGGCCGAACAGCACGAACAGGCGCAGCGTTTCGAGGTCCAGCACCGGACGGGCCAGGATGATCGACCACCAGCAGGGCCAGAGCAGCAGCCAGGTCCCGACGGGGCGGTCGAATCGGGCCAGCTTGAACCACGGTTTCGTGAATTCCGGTGCATGGCGGTCGACCCAGTTGTCGCCCCGCGCGTCTGCAATGATGCTCATCGATCGTTCTCCGCAGTCTCTGCCTGCCCGGTGTCCTCGAACAGCCAGACGTCGGTGGACCGCACGTCGTTGTCTTCCAGTTCCCGCGTCGTCGGCACCGCGTAATGCGCCAGCAGCCGCATGCCGCCGGTCGGCCGATAGGTCCGTCCCGGGTCACCCATGATGACGGGAATTCCGGTCGCGACCAAGTCTCGAAACCAGCGTTCCACCCGCCCGGCCAGCGGCTGTTCGTAGCAGATGTCGCCGGCAAGCAGGACGTCGATGTCGGCAAGGCGGGTTCCCACGATGTCATCGCCGCCGGTTTCGACCACGACCTTGTTGGCAATGGCGTTGAGGCGGATCGCCGCGATGCTGAACGGATCGACGTCCACGGCGCGCACGGATCGGGCACCGGCCTGCGCCGCCGCCATGGCGACCAGGCCGGATCCGGCGGCGAAGTCGAGCACGCGCTTGCCGCGCACCGTCTCCGGATTGTCGAGGATGTAGCGTGCCAGTGCCTGTCCGCCCGCCCAGGCAAAGGCCCAGAACGGCGGCGGCAAGCCCTTCTCCTGCAAGGCTTCTTCGGTCAATTGCCACAGCGGCACGGCCTCCGTCGCCAGATGCAGACGGACCTCCGACACCAGGGGGGAGGGCAGCAAGGCGGTGTTCGCGCGGATGAATGCGTCGCGATCCGTGGCGGGTTCTGTTGTCGGTTCGGTCATGGACGAAGCTTATAGCGCGGTGCCCGCGTCGGCGCAGCTTTGGTGCATCACTGCAGCTTTGGTTGAAATCGGGAGCGCGACGGTTATATTCCCGGCACTTTCATAGAGACCCGTCTGGTGCGGGTTCCCTGATCTCCGTGCATGGAGCGACCAAATGCTGATTTCCCCGGCCTACGCGCAGGCCGCCGGAGGCGGTGGCGATATCTTCTCAGCCATCCTGCCTCTCGTCCTGATCTTCGCCGTCTTCTATTTCCTGCTGATCCGTCCGCAGCAGAAGAAGATGAAGGAACACCGTTCGATGGTCGAGAACGTCCGTCGTGGCGACACCGTCGTTACCGGCGGCGGCATCATCGGCCGCGTGACCAAGGTGAAGGACGAGGCCACGATCCAGGTCGAGATTTCCGAGAACGTGCGCATTGACGTGATCAAGGGCACGCTGACGGAAGTCCGCACCAAGTCCCAGCCTGCCGATGGTTCGGCACCTGCTGCCGCGACGCAGCAGAAGGGTGGTATCTTCGGCATGTTCGGTTCGAAGAAGTAAGCTTCGCGAAGCTTGCGTCTCCGCCCGTTCCCCGCATCGTGCAGTAAAGGCAGCCGGTCAAACCCATGCTCTATTTCGCCAAATGGAAGATTGCGGTCATTGCGGCCATCTGTCTGATCGGCCTCGCCTTCACGGCACCGAACTTCATGTCGCAGGATACGCGCCAGTCCATTCCGGACTGGTTGCCGAATCAGTCGATCAATCTCGGCCTCGATCTGCAGGGCGGGTCACACCTGCTGCTGCAGATCGACCGTGAGGCGGTGCTGCGGGA
>CAJYBQ010000421.1 GCA_913064755.1 uncultured Alphaproteobacteria bacterium | reverse complement strand
GCCCGGTTCGTCCTCCAGCACGCCCGCTTCCGGGGCGTAGCTGGCGGGGGAGAACAGGAATTGCAGATCGGGGGAGTCCAGCCCCTCGCGGCTGCGGGTGAAAACCGTGGCGCTGATCGCGCTGAAGGTCAGCGCGCCGTCGCCTTTCAGCAGCCAGCGGGCGATTTCTGGCAGCACGCGCGGGAAACGCGCCAGCTGGTTCATCGAGGTTGCGCCCTTCACCCGGTGTTGCACCCGCGCGATGTAATGGTCGGAAAGGTTCTGTCCCACACCGGGTGAGTCATGCCGTACCGTGATGCGAAGCGATTCCAGATGTGCGGCCGGGCCGATGCCCGAAAGCTGCAGCAGATGAGGTGAATTGATCGACCAGCCACACAGCAGGCCCTCGCGCGCGGCGCGCAGTTCGCGGACCTGCACGCCCCGCCGGACCGCGACGCCGCAGCTTCAGGCAGTTCCGACTTGCCGCCCGGTTGAGCTGACGGGAGGTATAGAGGCCCAGCGTCAGCGCGATTCGGCGCCAGATGAGCATGCGCACGATCTCGGGATCGTGAAGACCCGCAACAAACCAGATATTGGCAAAGAAGATCGCGTTGAAACCCGCAACGAGCGGAAAGATGATGCGCAATCTGCCGGGATAGAAGATCAGGCCGAAGATGCTGATCAGGACCATCTGCAGCACCACTGACTCGGTCTTCTCCACGTACATCATCGAATTGATGATGACCTGCAGCAGGATCGAGCAGCCGAGCAGGGACATGATCAGGGAGAAGTAGTGGAACCGCAGCCGACCATAGGTGATCAGCAGCACCGCAACCGCCAGACTGACCATCACGACCCGGGTCACGGTCAGCAGCAGAAGCTCCATGGACCAGCCGACATTCAGGTAATCCACCAGTTCCAGCGGACCGACGGCGAACAGCACGGTCAATGCCGCGAAACGGAGTTTCCGGGTCCCCATCGACTGGCGGGAGTGCAGGAACCGGCGTTCGTGCTTGCGGTCACGAAACTCGCAGTAGACCCTGGAAAGAGAGGCCCGGTCGACGAAATGAAAATTGCTTTCCGGCATTGACGTCCGCAAATCCTGCACTCACCTGAATGAATTGCTGCTGAACAGGTCGTTCAGGTCTTCGACCTGTTCTTGACGGCGGGCGAGAGACCCGTGGGGTCGACCAGCAGACCATGGACCTGCATGTTGTGGCTGTGGGCCACGTGGTGCAGCGCAAAGGCCGTCTGCATGGCATTCAGCCGACCCGAGCAATCCTGCGCGGCATTGACGGCTTCCTTTGCCAGTTTCAGCGCGAACATGGGCTTGGCCGCGATCCTCTCCGCCATCGCCAGCGCGAAATCGGAAAGTTCGGCGGCGGGGACCACGTGGTTGACCATGCCAAGTGCCCTGGCGTCTTCCGCACTCAGCCAGTCGGCCGTGAACAGCATTTCCTTTGCCTTGCGGGCACCGACCTCCCAGGGGTGGCCGAAGTATTCGACACCTCCGACCCCCATGCTGACGGTATTGTCGAGGAACATGGAACCTTCGGCCGCGATGATGATGTCACAGGGCCAGATCAGCATCAGCCCGCCCGCGATCACCTTTCCCTGTACCTCCGCAATCGTCGGCTTGGGAATGTTGCGCCAGCGTTCGGAGAAACCGATGTAGATCTCCCGCTCCCGCGCCATCTGCGCCTCGGCACCGGCACAGTGCCAGCCACACCAGGTTCCAACCGTTTCGTGGTCATCCATGTTGTCGTAGGCGTTGCTCTCCCGCAGGTCATGGCCGGACGAGAAATGCGGGCCGTTGCCTGCCAGCATGATCACCTTCACCGCGTCATCACGCGCCGCGCGGTCGAACGCGGTGTTCAGGTCATAGAGCATCTGCGTGTTCTGGGCGTTGCGGGCATCGGGTCGATTCAGCACGATCCGCGCGACGTGATCGGCGGGCCGTTCGTACAGCACGGTTTCCAGGTCTTTCATGGTCATTGCTCCTCATCGCCCGATCGTCGATGCCCGCTGAAAGTACTGCACGCCATCTTAAGATAGTGTTTGTGAATGCCCTATTCACATTCAGGATGGGTCAGTATCCGGACACGGCCCCGCGCCAGGCCTCCAGCGTCCTGCCCGTCCGTTGCTTGACAAGCCGGTGCAAGGCCGTGGCATCGGAACAGCCGACCATGGCGGCGATCTCGTCATTCGGGAGCCGCGTGGTGCGGGGAAGGCGAAACGACGGGGACACCGAAGAGATTCACGCGCAGTGATATGGCGGAGCCGGTGACACGGGAACTCTGTCGTGACTGCGGCACCCATATCGTGACGCGTGGGCCGGACATGGCCGACACGCTGGTCCTGGAGATCGGAACGCTGGACGACCCCGGTGTCTACGGTCATCCCCGGATGGCAATCCTCACCATCGACAGGCAGGCGTTGCATCATGTGCCGGACGGCGTGCCGGGGTTCGAGCGCATGCCGCCACGAGGATGATTCGTGGCCCCCGCGGCGCGGTCAGCGACGTCAGCCGGCCATGAAGACGATGACGCTGCCACCGGTTTCCGACGCGGGTACCAGCAGCGTGCCATCCTGCTGTGCGATGAAACGCACGCCGTTCTTCGCCAGGACATCTTTCGTGACCGCAATGTCGTCCACGGCCAGAACCATGCCGACCATGCGGTCAACCTTCGGCAGGTCGTCGACCGGCAATTCAGGCAGGACGGTCGGAAATGCCCCTCGATCGATGAGGTCGATCCGGTGCTTGCCAAGGGTCAAATGGACACCTGCATCCGATGTCGTGACCGCTGACCTGCCCAGAACCCGTTCCCATTGCGGCTGAACATCGGCCGCCTTGTCGGCAAGTGCGAACAGCCCGACGATCCGGGTGACGCCGTTGGCGTGTTTCAGCCAGTCTGGCCGTCGCGTGATCTCCGGCGTGTCGTGGTAGCAGATGAAGCCGTTCAGCAGCGGCATTTCCCCGCCGTCGAACTGGATCAGGCGGAACCGGGGCTCCACCTCGCCCTCGGGCAGTTCCAGTGGCCGACGCAGGTCCAGCGGCCCCCGTGTCCTGAAGCCGGCGGCCGAGAGGGTGGCGAAGGCGGCATCGACATCGGCCACGGCAAAGGCACAGCGGTCCAGCCCCTGCCCCTGCGCCGCCATGCGGTCACGCAGGCCGCGATCCGGCTTGTCCGGCGCGACAATGCCCATCAGTTCGATGTAGTCATCGGGGAACATGATGCAGTAGTTGCCCGTGGCCATGTTCCGGTGCCGCCCCCGTGGCGTCAGGGTGAAACCAAGCTTCCGGAACGCCGCTGCGCAGGATTCGAGGTCATCGACAGCATGCACCAGGTGGTCGATCCCCAGCAGCACGTCTGAAACACCGGCTCCGTTGTCCATCGATCTATTCCCCTTCGAATGCGCAGAGCGCCATGACGTTCAGATCCATGGCCAGCAGACGTTTCATGCCGCCGAGATCGGGCAGATCGACGATGAAGCAGCAGCCGACGACCGTCCCCCCGGTCTGGCGGATCAGCTTCACCGCGGCTTCTGCCGTTCCGCCCGTGGCCAGCAGGTCATCGACCACCAGCACGTTCTCCCCCGGCACGATGGCATCATCGTGAACCTCGACCCGGTCGGTCCCGTATTCCTGATCATAGTCGCCGCCCATGGTCACACCCGCCAGCTTGCCCTGCATGCGGATCGCGCTGAAGCCGCCCGACAGCTTCTGCGCGCCCGCGCCGCCCAGTACCCAACCCCTGGCCTCCCTCCCAGCGACCTCGTCGATACGGACACCCGCCTACAGCTGCCGCCGCCGTCCCACACACG
>CAJYBQ010000420.1 GCA_913064755.1 uncultured Alphaproteobacteria bacterium | reverse complement strand
CGTATCCGTCCGAGCCTCGACGGACCGACCACCGCGGCTGTCGGCGGGCAGACGCGGTCGCTCATGGACCGCGAGGTTGGCCTTGAGCGGTATCTATCCCTGTACCTCCGGCGAGTCCTAGAGGTGCGTGCGGTGGGTGAATACTGCTCTCATGCTGCCGGGCAATTGCCCGGTCGACAGTTTCACTCCGTCCTTGAGGCGGCCGAACCAGCCCTTGCCCTGCTGCTCTGCCATCAGGCTGCCCGTGCCTGCAGGACATCACCGGTGACACCGGTACCCAGCGCCGCAACGATGTCCCCTGCCGCATGTGCGCCATCCAGCTGCACATGGGCGAAATGCGGGGAATGCCCCTTGCCGTCCGTTTCCACAAGAACCTCCACCGGTTGCCCGACCTGTGCTGCCAGGTGTCGCGCCGCCGCCGCCTGGCCCAGCGACCTGAGCGTTGCCGCCCGCGCCTTCCGCTCCGCCTTCGCGACCGCCGGCATCTGTGCTGCCGGGGTGCCGGGGCGCTCCGAATAGGGAAAGACATGCAGCCAGGTAAGGTCGCACTCGGCCACCAGGCGGCATGAATTGGCATGCATCTCGTCGGTTTCCGTCGGGAACCCGGCGATCAGGTCCGCGCCGAAGACCATGTCGGGGCGCAACCGCCGCGCCTCGGCGCAGAACCGGATCGCGTCGTCACGGCTGTGGCGGCGCTTCATGCGCTTCAGGATCATGTCGTCGCCGGCCTGCAGTGACAGGTGCAGATGCGGCATCAGCCGTTCCTCCTCCGCGATCAGCCGCCAGAGGTCCGCGTCGACTTCGACCGGGTCGATGGAGGTGAGACGCAGCCGCGCGATCTCCGGCACCATCGCCAGCAGGCGGCGGCAGAGCTGGCCGAGAGTCGGCTGCCCTGGCAGGTCCGGACCGTAGGACGTGATGTCGACACCGGTCAGCACGATCTCGCGCACACCGTTCGCGGCCAGCTTTCGCGCCTCGTCCACCACCACACCGATCGGGACCGAGCGGGAATTTCCGCGCCCGTAGGGAATGATGCAGAACGTGCAGCGATGGTCGCACCCGTTCTGGACCTGCAGGAAGGCCCGCGCGCGGCCGTCGAAACCTTCGATCAGGTGCCCGGCGGTTTCCTGCACGGCCATGATGTCCTGCACCAGCACGGGGTCGTTGATGCCGCGTGCGAAGGCCACTGCATCCAGCTTCTCGCGGTTGCCGACGACCCGGCTGACTTCCGGCATCGCGCCCCATGTCTCAGGCGCGATCTGCGCCGCGCACCCGGTCACGACGATCTCCGCACCGGGGCGTTCCCGGCGCAGCCGACGGATGGTCTGGCGTGCCTGGCGTTCCGCTTCGGACGTGACCGCACATGTGTTCACGACGATCACGTCGTCCCGGTCGGCCAGGGTTGCATGGCCGCGAATGACCTCTGCCTCCCAGGCATTCAGGCGACACCCGAAACTGACGACTTCCGGCCCGCCCATCAGACTGCGTTCCCAAGAACATCGGGGTCCAGGATGCCATGAAAGCTCAGGCTCGCCGCGCCGGTCATCAGCACGGCACCATCCGCATCCATGTCCATCCACAGCGGCCCGCCATCCAGGTCGATCCTGACCGGTCCATTGGCCAGACCCCGGGCGCGGGCGGCGGCATAGGTGGCACAGGTCCCCGAGCCGCAGGCAGAGGTGATACCGGCGCCACGTTCGAACACGCGCAGACGGAAGCTGCCATCCGCGCGACGGCTGGCGATGGACACGTTGGCCCGGTCGGGGAACAGGGCATGGTTCTCGATACCCGGTCCGACGGCGGCCAGGTCCACGGCCTCCGCATCATCGACGAAGAACACGACATGCGGGTTGCCCATGGACACGGCCACCGGGTCGGACAGCCCGTCCTGCGAAAGGGGCACATGCAGCGTGTCCACTTCACGCGCCAGCGGCACATCCTGCCAGCCGAAGCGCGGCTGCCCCATGCGCGCCGTGAAGAGCCCGTTGTCCGCACGCGAGACCGTCAGCATGCCGCCGGGACTGTCGATCCAGACCGACCCTGATCCGCTTTCATCCAGCAGCAACCGCCCGACGCAGCGGGTGCCATTGCCACAGGCACCGGCAGGAGACCCGTCGGAATTGTCGATGCGCATGTAGCAATCGGCGTCCGCCGACGGCATCAGGGTCAGCAACTGATCGAAGCCGACCCCCCGGTGCCGGTCACCGATCGCGCGGATGATGGCCGGCGAGAGGTCGATCGGCGCACGTCGGGCGTCCAGCACCACGAAGTCGTTGCCGAGGCCGTGCATCTTGATGAAGGGCAAGGGTTCCATGATGGTCTGCTGTCTGGGTTCCTGTTGTGCATCTCGATCCGATGGATTGCAGCGTTCTATATGGCGCTGCACCCTGTCCTGTCCACGCCGCAGAACGCCGCCCCGCAAAGCCAGCCATGCCGCAGAGGAACCGCCAATGCCAGAACAGTCCGCACCGATTGCCATGACGGTCGTGTTTCACGGCCGCGTTCAGGGTGTCTGGTTTCGCGGTTTCACCCTGCGCAACGCCCGTGAACTGGGCGTCTCCGGCTGGGTTCGAAACCGGAGGGACGGCACGGTGGAGGCATTGTTCACCGGCACGGATCGGGACGTGACGGAACTGCTGGCCCGCTGCACCAAGGGTCCACCCGCCGCAAGGGTCAGCAAGGTGATCACCACTCCCTGCCCGATGCCGTCAGGGCCACTTGCCGGTTTCAGCCAACGAGAGACGGTCTGACATAGAGCATCAGGTCCAAGTTCTCACCGATATTTGAAATCGCTCAAGAAACAGAGTAGTATCCGGACGTCGAAAGCTGCTTTCCACCAAGAGAACGTGCGCTGAAATCACGGCACTCCAACCTGTTGAAACAGCGCCATGACAGGGATTGTCGAATGCTCGTTCGCAGAAAACTCCCTTTTCTACTAATGACTTCAGCAACACTGGCAGTCGCGGCCTGCGGCAACCTGGAGTCAATTCACCGCACGACAGGGGCCGAGTCCTCCGGCTACAGGGTTTCGTATGTCGACGCGAAACAACGCGGCATCGTCGTGACCCGTGCCTCCGAAGGACTGCGCTACTGTGCAGAACCCAGTCCTGATGCACTGGCATCCGTCGCCGCCAGTTTCTCCGGCTCCCTGACTGGCTCCACTTCAGCCAGCGAGAAGCTGTCGGGTGCGCTGGCCGGCCAGCTTGCCGGCTCCGCCGCCAGTATCGGTTTGCGGACGCAGTCGATCCAGTTGATGCGCGACGCGCTCTATCGCCTTTGCGAGGCCCATGCGAACGGCGCCATAACCGGGTTCCAGATGCGCAGCCTTCAGATGCGCTACCAGAACATGATCATCGGGCTGTTGGCCGTCGAACAGTTGACAGGCGCGGTACGTGCCCCCGCGGCCACCACCGGCAGCTCCCCAAAGACGGCGAGTGGAGGGCAGTCGATCGAATTGTCCAAACGGCTCGCGGCGCTGGACGTGAGCAGGGACGCCTTGCTGGCCGAACTGGCAGAGAAGCAGAAGAGCGAGGAAGCGCTCAAGACGGCGCTCGAGGCGGAGATATCGAACAACGCCGGGGTCCAGGCCGATGCCACCAAGACCGCAACCGAGAAGGCCCAGTCCCAGGAGAAGGAAGGCAAGGCCAGGGCGGATCACGCGGCAGCTGCAGGAAGGAGCGCGGAGGTCGGCAGGAAGCTGAAGGACACGGAGATGATGATGACGGCCGTGCGCGCTGATCGTGCCGTGACACAGGCGGTCGGAACATCCGCCTCCGCGTACAGCGAGATCGCCGAGGCCGCCAGCAGCCCAG
>CAJYBQ010000419.1 GCA_913064755.1 uncultured Alphaproteobacteria bacterium | reverse complement strand
CCCGCGCGTCACATCCAATCGATCGAACGCGGCGGCGCGTGGAAAGCGGCCGTGGCGGCCGGCCGACGAAGGCCGCCGTGCTGGCGGCGGGTGCACTCGGGGCCCTGCCCCCGGCCGGCCGTCTGCCGGCCGATCAGGCGCTGTATCACCTCCTGTCCGGCTACACGGCGCGCGTCGCGGGCACCGAGCGCGGCGTCACCGAACCGCAGGCGACCTTCTCGACCTGCTTCGGCGCCCCGTTCATGCCGCGTCACCCGTCCGTCTATGCCAATCTGCTGGGCGACAAGATCGCCAGGCACGGGGCCGACTGCTGGCTGGTGAACACCGGCTGGACCGGTGGCGTCTACGGCGTGGGCAAGCGCATGCCGATCAAGCACACCCGCGCCCTGCTGAATGCCGCGCTGGATGGCTCGCTGGCCAATGTCGCGACCCGTACCGACCCGAACTTCGGCTTCGAGGTTCCGGTGTCATGCCCCGGCGTGCCCGACGATCTGCTGAACCCGCGCGCCACCTGGGCGGACGGTGCCGCCTATGACGCCAAGGCGCAGGACCTGGTCGCGCGCTTCAACGAGAACTTCAAGCAGTTCGAGACCTACGTCGAGGCCGAGATCCGCGAAGCCGCCCCGGCGGTCGCCGCCTGATCCAGGCCACACGGTCACGCATTACCAGGCGGCGCTGACAGACCTGTTCTGTCGGCGCCGTTGCTGTATGCGGGGATCCCGTCGGGGTCGCTGAAGCTAGAGCAGGGACCAGGCACCGAGGCCGAGGAAGGCCAGGAAACCGACAATGTCGGTGATCGTGGTCAGGAACACGGCGCTGGAAATCGCCGGATCGACCCCGGCACGGTCGAGACCCAGCGGAATCAGTATCCCGGCCAGCCCGGCGACGACCATGTTGATCACCATGGCCGCGGCAATGACCCCCCCCAGCACCGGGTCCTGGAACCAGAGCAGGGTGGCGAGACCGATCAGGATGGCGAAGGCGACACCATTGATGGCGCCGACGATCAGTTCCTTGGACACCTGCCGCAGGGCATTGGATGTCGTCAGGTCCTTGGTGGCGAGCGCGCGCGCCGCGATCGCCAGGGTCTGGGTACCGGCATTGCCCCCCATGGAGGCAACGATGGGCATCAGGATGGCCAGGGCCACCACGGCCTCTATCGTCGCGTCGAACTGCCCGATCACGGCGGAGGCCAGCAGGGCGGTACCGAGGTTGATCAGCAGCCAGGCAAAACGGCTCTTCGTTGTCCGCAGGACGCTGATGTTCAGGTCGTCCTGGCGCACACCGGCAATCTGGAACAGATCCTCCTCCGCCTCGTCCTCGACGATCTCCACCACGTCATCGACCATGACCACGCCCATCATGCGGCCGTCCTCATCGACGACGGGGGCGGAGGCGAGACCGTACTGGCGGAACTGGTAGGCGACATCGCCCTCGTCCATGTCCACCGGCAGGCTGATCGGGTCGGCATCCATGATGTCACCGATCCGCACCGGGCGCTTGGCGCGCATGGCGCGATCCAGCGGCACCCAGCCGATTGGCTTGAAGGATGCATCGATGACATAGAGGCCGTAGAACTCGTCGGGCAGGTCCTCGGTCCGGCGCAGGTGGTCGATGACCTGGCCCATGGACCAGAACGCGGGAACCGCCACGAAGTCGCGCTGCATCAGGCGACCGGCGGAATCCTCCTCGAACGCCAGGCCTTCTTCCAGCGGTCGACGCACATCTTCCGCGACCGCGTTCAGAACGGCGCGCTGCTGCGTCTCGCTCAGCGCATCCAGGACGTAGACCGCGTCATCCTCGTCCAGTTCGGAGATCGCCTCCGCCACCCGCCGGGGACCCAGCATTTCAACCAGCGCATCGCGCACCGGCTCGTCCATCTCCGCCAGCGCCGCGGGCTCCAGCGAATCGCCCACGACCGAAAACAGTGTCTCGCGCCGGTCACGGTCGAAGAGTTCGAAGAGGTCGGCCTGGTCGGCGGCGCGCAGTTCGCCCATCGCCGCGCGTACCGCGTCATGGTCGCCGGCGTCCAGGGCCAGGCGGATCACCCGCACCAGTTCCGGTGTCAGACCCCTGTCGTCCACCGCATCATCGCCATCATGGATTTCGTCGGCACGCATAGGGGGACGCTCCACTGGTTACGGGCAAGGGACGATTGCGGCGGATAATGACGCGCCACGCACCGTCGTTCAAACGCCAACCGCCCCTCGGGAAAAGATTCTCGGGTCAAGGTCTCCAGATGCAGAAAACCCGCCGCAGTTTCCTGCGACGGGCTTTCCGGATCAGTCAGGTTTGATGGGGTCTCAGTTGACCTTCATCTGGCCTTTGACTTCCTCGATGCCGTCCATCATGCGCTTCTGCAGCACATCGACGACTTCGCCCTGGGACTTCGTGACCATCTCGGTCAGCTCACGGACATTGGCAACTGCCTTTTCCATGGCGGCCTTGGCCAGCTCGGACTGGGCTTCGACGTCAACCTTGGCGCCGCCTTCGCTCAGGCCCTTGACGGCCGCCTGGGCTTCTTCGACAGCCTGCTGTGCGATCGTCACCTGACGTTCGAACACGTCGCGGAAGCCGTCCATGGCCAGCTGGTTGGCAGCGGTCACGGCTTCGAAATTCTTCTGCTGAATGGCCATGATCGACGTGAAGTCGACATTGGGCATCTTCATTTCGGTCATCATCTTGCCGAAATCAGCGAACGGGAAAGCAGCCTTGGTCATCTGTTTTGCTCCTGCAACGGATTTTGCGGTGCAGCTCTTCGTTTTGTGCGCTGCAACATGAACCCTATATGCAGTCTCGCACGTGCAGCGTCAAGGATAATTTTTGTGCGGTGCACAATAATTCTGAAACGGGGCAAACGACGAAACCCCGCCGGTGCAGATGACCGACGGGGTTACGCTTGGTTTCCTGGTGCCCGCCGCCCGCTGGGCAGCGGCTGGTCAGGGATCGATCAGAATGCGCGGGAGACCGCGAACACCACGGTGGCTTCGGAGCCGACCGCAGTCTGATCGGTGTCGATGTAGGACAGGCTGAAATCGAAGCCCATGTAGGACTTCGAGATGCCGACCGACCAGTCAACGATGTTCGTGGCCTTCTCGACCACCTGGTAACCGACACCGGCATCCAGCGAGAAATCGGCCGGCAACGGCACGCCGACACCGCCGTTCACGTAGACGGCGTCACCGGTCTGACCGAAGAAATCCGGTGAATAGGCCACGCCCATCGACAGCGCCGCGAGGTCCAGGTCATAGCCCAGGCCGACGTAGCCTTCGACGAAGTTGAAGTTGAAACGGTCGGACGCGCCCGGATAGGTGTAGTAGATCGCGCCCACGTCATAGGAGAACGCGCCGACCTCGTTGCCGTAGCCACCGTAGAAATCCAGTTCGATGTGCGCATCGTTGAATTCGACGTTGGACGCCCAGGTGCCGAGATACACGCCGCTGTCGTGCGCCCAGTCAAAGCCACCCTGGATTGTCGGCTCCTTGTCCGTCTGGGTCACGCCACGGAAACGGTATTCCGACGCGAGACCGACATTGCCCGAAAACTCGCCGGGGAACTTGAAGGATTCTTCTTCGGAATGGCTTCCGGCCCATGCAGGGGCCTGGGAGCCAACGAAAGCCATGCCAGCGATGCTGGCGGCCAGCAGGGTATTCTTGAACATCTTGTATCGCACTCCTCGTAGCGAATCAGACGCCGCAACAGGCGTCCCCCGAAGGCGAACCTCCGCAAGGCTGATACCAGTTCGGAATTTCAGGCGATTATCGTAAGTTATTGAAATGTAATGATATAAACATGCACAATATTTGTGCATTTAAGTCAGTGCCCGCA
>CAJYBQ010000418.1 GCA_913064755.1 uncultured Alphaproteobacteria bacterium | reverse complement strand
CCGCGCGCGGGGGCACGACCTGCCGGCCAGAGCCGTTGCCTTCGACGCTCGCTGCCTCCTTCGCAGCGCACAGGTCCTGCAGACCCACTTCCTCGATGGATTTCAGGTGCTGGATGGCGGTGGAGGGAGTGCGCGAGATCTCCGTCATGGTGCCCATTCCAGGAAGTTGCGGATCAGCCGCAGGCCCACCGCCTGGCTCTTTTCCGGATGGAACTGGGTACCGATCATCGTGTCGCGGCCCACCGCGGCAATGATCGGTCCGCCATAGTCGACCTCGGCCAGGCGTTCCTCTGCCGCCACGTCGGTGAAGGCGTAGGAATGCACGAAATAGGCATGTGCGTCGTCGCCAAGGTTCCGGAACACCGGATGCGGCGTGCACAGGCGGATCTCGTTCCAGCCCATGTGCGGAATCTTCAGCGCCGGGTCATCGGGCGTGATGCGGTCAACCGTTCCCGCGATCCAGCCAAAGCCGTCATGCGCGCCGTGTTCCATGCCGCGCGTGGCCATCAACTGCATGCCGACGCAGATACCGAAGAACGGGCGCGCCCTGGTGACGGCTGAGTCCTCGATCGCCTCGTGCAGGCCCGGAATGGCGTTCAGGCCGGCGCGGCAATCGGCGAATGCGCCGACGCCGGGCAGCACGACGCGGTCAGCGGCAGCAACCCGCACGGGGTCGCCCGAGACCTCGATACGGATTTCCCTGCCCGTCTCCCGCGCGGCACGCTCGAACGACTTCGCCGCCGAATGCAGGTTGCCCGAACCATAGTCGACGATGACGGTCAGCATGGCTGTTCCCGCCTCACAGGCTGCCGCCGAGCACGCCCTTGGTGGACGGCACGGCATCGGACTTGCGCGGGTCGATTTCCAGCGCTTCACGCAGCGCGCGCGCCACGCCCTTGAAGCAGCTTTCGGCGATATGGTGGTTGTTCTCGCCATACAGGTTGTCGATGTGCAGCGTGATCCCGCCTGCCTGTGCGAAGGCCTGGAACCATTCCTTGAACAGTTCCGTGTCGAAATCGCCCAGCTTCGGACGGCTGAAGTCGACCCGCCAGATCAGGTAGGGGCGGTTGGACACGTCCAGCGCCACCCGCGTCAGGGTCTCGTCCATCGGGATCAGCGCGGCGCCATAGCGGGTGATGCCGGCCCGGTCCCCCAGCGCCTCCGCCAGGGCCGTGCCGATGGCGATGCCGGTGTCTTCGACCGTGTGATGGAAATCGATGTGGGTGTCGCCCTTGGCCCTGACGGTCAGGTCGATCAGGCTGTGGCGAGACAGCTGTTCCAGCATGTGGTCCAGAAAGCCGATACCGGTATCGATGGCATAGATGCCGGTGCCATCGACGTTCAGTTCGACGGATATCTCGGTTTCCTTGGTACGACGGTCATAGCTGGCCTGGCGCATGGCGCGGTTTCCCCAAAAAAATCTTCCGGATGAAAGGATGCGAAAGTCAGTCGTGAAGGCTGGTCGCGCGGTATTTCCATCGGATCAACACGCGCTCTATAGCAACTGCGGCCACGCCGTCAAAGCAAGAGGGCTTGCCGGCAGGCCGGGCACCGGGGTTCCGTAGCGGTTCAGAACCCGACGCTGCCCCCGGGGCGGCGTTCCCCGTGCACGCCTTCGTCGGCGTTCCGGCTGCGGCAGCGATGGTATTCCGGTGTTGCCGGTCCGGCATCCGACCAGCCACAGGACACGCCGCCGATGCGCGTCGGCCCGGTGTCCACGATCTCGCAGGCGGCAAGCAGGCCGACGCAGGCCAGCACCGCGGGCAGCCGCAGCAGATCAGCGATGGCACGAATCTGTTCCATGGGCGATATGTAGTATGTTTGTTGCGCCAAGGGAATCGGCGGTTGTGCAACACAGCCGCGATATTCGCCGAGTTCGGGGCGAGTTCCGGCACCCGCCAGCGCAGGTTCATTCAGGCGAAACCGTTTCATGACCCTTCCCTTCCAGCATTTCGTGCAGCCATGCCTTCAGCCCACGCTTGGCGAAGGCGGCCTGTCGTCGGATGCCTACGCGCAGTTGCTGGCCGATGCCGCGCCCGCGGTGCAGCGGATTCGCGGCGACATGGCGGCGGGTGACCTGCCCTGCTTCGGCCTCGCCAACCGCCGCGACGACCTGGATGCACTGGTCCCGCTGGCGGACCGCATTCGCGGCGGCTTCCGCCACTGCGTCGTGCTGGGCACCGGTGGATCCAGCCTCGGCGCGCAGGCCCTGCTGGCGCTCGCGGCCCCGGCGGACCGTGACCGGCTGATCCTGCCCGACAACCTGGATGGTCGGGAATTCGCGGCGATGCTGGCCGCACTCGACCCGGAAACGACTTATGTACTGGCCGTGTCCCGGTCTGGCGGGACCACGGAAACCCTGGCCCAGACCCTCGTCATCCTGGACTGGTTTCATCGCCACCTCGGCCCGGCGGCGGTTCCCGGCCACATGACGGCGATCACCTGTCCGGGGGACAACCCGCTGCGCCGCCTCGCCGGGACCCACGCGATACAGGTACTGGATCACGATCCGAACATCGGCGGGCGGTTCTCGGTGCTGTCGCTGGTCGGGCTGCTGCCGGCCATGATTGCCGGGCTGGATGCGCAGGCCGTGCGCAAGGGCGCGGCGCAACTGTTTGAATCCCTGCTGACTGATACCGCTGCTCCCCCTGTCGCCGGGGCGGCCATCGCCGTCGGACTGGCGTAGGACATAGCACGCGGCCAGCAGGTGATCATGCCCTATGCGGGATCGCTGGAGCGCCTGTCGATGTGGCACCGCCAGCTCTGGGCCGAAAGCCTGGGCAAGGATGGCAAGGGGCTGACACCGGTTGCGGCCCTCGGCCCCGTCGATCAGCACAGCCAGTTGCAGCTCTGGCTCGACGGCCCGGCGGACAAGAGCTTCACCGTCATGACCATTGCCGAACCGGAACCCGGCCCGACCATCCCGCCCGAACTGGTCACCGATCCGTCGCTTGCCTACCTGTCGGGGCAGAGCCTGGGGGCCATTGTCCAGATCCAGGCGCGGGCGACCATCGAGACCCTGGTCGCCGCGGGCCATCCGGTGCGCATGATCCGCCTGCCCAGGCTGGACGAGAAGGCGGTGGGTGGCCTGCTGATGCACTTCATGCTCGAGACCGTGATCGCGGCGCACCTGCTGGGCGTCGATCCCTTCGGCCAGCCCGCGGTGGAAACCAGCAAGCGCCTGACACGGGACTACCTGGCAGGTGTGGCGTCATGACCCTGCGCCGCCTGCCGGAAACCACCGTCAACCGCATCGCCGCCGGGGAAGTCATCGAACGCCCGGCAAGTGCGGTCAAGGAACTGGTGGAGAATAGCCTGGACGCCGGGGCACGGCGGATCGAGGTCGTGCTGCGGGAGGGCGGGCGGTCGCTGATCGTGCTCGATGATGACGGCCACGGCATGAACGCTGCCGACCTGTCGCTCTGCATCGAGCGCCATGCCACGTCAAAGCTGCCCGATGACGACCTGATGGCGATCCATCACCTGGGGTTCCGGGGGGAGGCCCTGCCCTCCATCGGTGCGGTTGCCCGGCTGCGCATCGACAGCCGCCGCGCCGATGCCGATACCGGCTGGGCCATCCAGGTGGATGGCGGCAGGGTCGGCAGCCCGGAACCGTCGTCGCGCGCCAGGGGCACACGGGTGGAGGTCCGCGACCTGTTCTTCGCCACCCCGGCCCGGTTGAAGTTCCTGAAGACGGATCGCGCCGAGTTCGGTGCGACACTGGACATGATCTAGCGCCTCGCCATGGCCCATTCGGAAGTCCGGTTCACCCTGCAGGACGATCAGCGCACGGCATTCCAGGCCGGTGCCGCACAGGGCGACCTGCGGGCTGCCCGCGCGG
>CAJYBQ010000417.1 GCA_913064755.1 uncultured Alphaproteobacteria bacterium | reverse complement strand
CACGTGGGCGGACGCGCACTCGGTCGGGCCCGGTCCTTCGCCGGAGACCGCGCACGGTGCCTCAGCTGCGAGGCCCGGAGCTACAAGCGGGGTGCCCGGCAGTTCTTGGTCGGCGGGGCAGCCCTTGGCGCGGGGCTTATCTACAGCGGCATCTACACGCTGGCCGTGGCCCTGTCCGTTCCCGGTGCGCTGGTGCTGACGATCACCGGTGGCTTCCTGTTCGGCAATGTCTTCGGCACGCTCTGGGCGGTGATCGGCGCCACCCTGGGCGCGACCGCCATCTTCCTCGCCGCCCGCACGGCCCTGGGTGATGCCCTGCGCAGCCGCGCCGGGCCGTCGCTGAAGCGGATGGAGGACGGATTCAGGGAAAACGCCTTCAACTACCTGATGTTCCTGCGCCTGGTGCCGGTGTTTCCGTTCTTCATCGTCAACCTGGTGCCTGCCTTCCTGGGCGTCGGGGTCGGCACCTTCGTCGCGGCGACCCTGATCGGCATCATTCCCGGCACCTTCGTCTTCGCCCAGGTCGGGCGCGGCCTGGACAGCGTGCTGGCGTCGGGTGGGGAGCCCGACCTTTCCACGGTCCTGACCGCCGATGTCATCATCGCGCTGGTTGCCCTGGCGGTGCTTTCGGTGCTGCCCATCCTGGTGAAGCGCATCCGCCGCAGACGGACCTGACCATACGTCACCATCATCACCAAACGATTGGGGACAATGCCGAACTAGGCGTTATAGTGTTTGCGTGATGGGAATTCGGACGGGACGGGACCTGTCCGATGCAGGGGCAAGGCAGAGGGACGTATGTCTACACAACAGCAGGTTCCGGGCAGCCTGAGTGGTGTTGAACTGCTCGACGGATTGCCGGAAGAAGAGATCCACGCATTGGAACGACGCTGCACCTGGCGGCGGTTCAAGAACGGCGAACAGATTCTCGACCGCAACAATGATACCCGCGACGTCTTCTTCGTCGTGGAAGGCAATGTCCAGATCGTCAACTATTCGGCCTCGGGGCGCGAAATCGCCTATGCCACAGTGCGGGAAGGCGGCTATTTCGGGGAGCTCGCCGCGATCGACGGCAACAGCCGCTCCGCCTCCGCCGTGGCGCTGGGCAACTGCATGCTGGCGCTGGTCGCCCCGAACGCCTTCATGGAATATGTCGCCAACCACCCCGGTGTCGCCCACCAGGTCATGCAGCGACTGGCACGCATCATCCGCACCTGTGACGAGCGGATCATGGACCTGTCGACGCTGGGTGCCGTGCAGCGGGTCTACCTGGAACTGCTCCGCCTGGCGGAGGAAGACCCGGTGACGCCGGGATCGTGGGTGATCTACCCCATGCCGACACAGAGCAACATCGCCGCCCGCGCCTCCACCACCCGCGAGACCGTGGCCCGCGTGATCGGCCAGCTGGCGCAGGAAGAGATCGTCAAGAAGAAGGGCAAGAGCCTCTATATCTGGGATCGCGACTCCCTGTCTGCCCGCGCCGAACGCATGACGACGCCGGAGAACCTGGCCCGCTGACCTTCGGCCCGCCACGCTTCCGGCCCGCTATCGGCGATTCCCCCCAAGAGGTCATCACGCCGTTCCGTCAGGACTGTCGGCAGGTGATTGCTGCTGAAACCATGCCCGGCTTTCCGGGCGCAAGAACACGGTTGTTCGCCCAAACGTCCTTGCGGTGAAGACGGCAATGCTGCGTCTGGCCAGGGCGATGAAGATCGGGGAAAGACGTTGGTGCCCAGGAGAGGACTCGAACCTCCACTCCGTTGCCAGAACTAGCCCCTCAAGCTAGCGCGTCTACCATTTCGCCACCTGGGCACGGGTCGTCATGTCGGGCGTCTGAGGATCGACGCGGGGCAATGTGATCGTGTCACATCACCGTTTCGGCTGCTTGAAGGGTCGGCGGTGGTGCCCAGGAGAGGACTCGAACCTCCACTCCGTTTCCAGAACTAGCACCTGAAGCTAGCGCGTCTACCAATTCCGCCACCTGGGCAACGACCACAAAGCCGCCGAGGCCGCGTTCTAGCGACTGGCCCGGTCCGGCGCAAGCAGGATTTTCGGTTTCCTGCATCATGACGCGCTTTGCCAAGCGACTGGCGCGGCGGCTACACTGCCCGGCAGATACCGAATGTCCGGAATTTGCAGCCAAGGACGAACCCATGACCCTCGACGTTGACCTGTTCTGGTCGTTCCGCAGTCCCTATTCCTATCTCGGCACGCCGCGCTATCGCGAGATGGAACAGGCATACGACCTGAAGATCAACGTGCGCCCGGTCTACCCGATCGCCATCCGCACGCCGGAATTCTTCTCGCAGGTCAATCCGCTGTGGCCGCCGTACCTGATGCGCGACGTCTACCGGGTCGCGGAATACCTGGACGTGCCCTTCACCTGGCCGGACCCTGACCCGGTGGTCATGGACATGCCGACGCGGACCATTCCGAAGGAGCAGCCCTACATCCACAGGCTGACCCGCCTGGGGATCGAGGCGGTGCGGCGCGATGCGGGTCTTCCCTTCATCTCCGAGGTGTCGGACCTGCTCTGGGGCCGCGCGGTGAAGAACTGGCACGAGGGCGGGCACCTGGCAGAGGCCACCGCGCGCGCCGGGCTGGACCTGGCCGACATGGAGCGGGCCATCGCCGGCAAGGAGGCGGAATACGAGGACGCCATCACCACCAACGAGGCCGCGCTGGAGAAATCCGGCCATTGGGGCGTCCCCACCCTTGCCTTCAAGGGCGAAGCCTTCTTTGGCCAGGACCGGATCGACATGTGCATCTGGCGCATGAAGCAGGCGGGCCTGAAGTCCCGCGCGGCATGACCAGCCATGGCCGCTGATGAAAAAGGGGACGGTGCGCCCCCGAAGACCAACGGCCACAGGGTCAATGGCCACAAGCACCCTGCCCTGTCGTCGACCACCGGCGCCGGCACCCGTGCCCGGCGGGAGGCCACCGATGGTACGGAAGACCTGCCGTTCGATTTCGAGGCCACCCGCCGCGCCCTGACACCGATCCAGAGCGAGATCCCGGAAAACGCCTTCACGGCGAGCATCCTGGGCACGGAACGACAGGGCGGCGGCATCGTCATCGGTGCCAACGACCTGGTGCTGACCATCGGCTACGTGGTGGTGGAGGCCGAAAGCGTTGCCGTGCTGAACGATGGCGGCGAACCGATCGAGGCGGATGTCGTCGCCTACGATTTCGAAAGCGGCCTGGGCCTTGTCCGCGCCGTGGAGCCACTGAACCGGCCGATCCTGGAATTCGGCACCGCGCGGAACCTGGGCATCGGCACGCCGGTGGTCGCCAGTTGCGGCGGGGCGGAGACGGTGCGCCAGGAAATCGTCGGCAAGCGGCCGTTCTGCGGGTACTGGGAGTACCGGCTGGAGGAGGCGCTGTTCACCATGCCGGTACACCCGAACTGGGGCGGCGCGGCGCTGATCGGCATGGACGGGCTGCTCCATGGCGTCGGATCGCTGTACGTGGAGGACGCGAAGGACGGCACCGAACAGGCCATCGGCAACATGTTCGTGCCCATCGACCTGCTGGAACCGATTCTGGATGACCTTCTGCGCGATGGTCGTCGCGCCGGACCCGCACGCCCCTGGATAGAGGTCTCCGCCGCGGAACAGAAAGATCACCAGGAGATCCTGGGCGGCGCCCCCACCAGCCCGCCAGCTGCCATCGGGCTGACCCAGGGGGACGTGGTTCTGCGCGTCAACCAGGTCGCCATCGGTGGCCTGAACGACTTCTACGACCCGCTCCGGGGTTCCGGCCAGGCCGGGGTGGAGGTCGGCCTGAACCCGCGGGGGCATGGCCGGGACTTGGACAGGCGGAACCACACGGGCAGCCGGGCCAG
>CAJYBQ010000416.1 GCA_913064755.1 uncultured Alphaproteobacteria bacterium | reverse complement strand
GGTCGAGCACCGGGACGTGGGCGGCCAGTACGCGTGGACCGTGCTGAGCCACGTGCTGAGCTAGTCGGCCGATCTGTTGCCGGAGATCTCCGACGACATCCGTGGCGTCGACCGGGCCATGAAGACCGGCTACGCCTGGAAGTGGGGCCCGTTCGAGATGATCGACATGCTGGGCGCCGACTGGCTGGCCGACAGGCTGGCGGCGGAAGGTCGCCCGGTCCCGGCCCTGCTGGAGGCCGCGCGCGGCAAGACCTTCTACAGGGAAGAGGGCGAAAAGGCCTACATCCTGACCACTGCCGGCGACTATGCCGAGATTCCGGTGGCCGACGACGCCTGGACCCTGGCCGACATGAAGCGCGGCAAGCAGCCGGTCAAGTCGAATGCCTCCGCCTCCCTGTGGGACGTGGGTGACGGTGTCGCCTGCCTGGAATTCCACTCCAAGATGAACAGCCTGGACGAGAATTCCATCGCCATGATCGTGCAGGCGGCGAAGATCGACAAGCTCGGCTTCAAGGCGCTGATCATCGGCTCCGATGCCGACAACTTCTCGGTCGGTGCCAATGTCGGCGTGGCCCTGTTCGGTGCCAATGCCGCCATGTGGCCGGTGATCGAGAATGGCGTCGCCACGGGCCAGAAGGCCATGCAGGGCCTGAAGAATGCCCCGTTCCCCGTTGTCGCGGCCCCCGCCGGGATGGCGCTGGGCGGCGGTTGCGAGGTCTGCCTGCATTCCGACGCCATCCAGGCGCATGCCGAAAGCTACATGGGCCTGGTGGAAGTCGGTGTCGGCCTGCTGCCCGGCTGGGGTGGCTGCAAGGAACTGACGATCCGCAACCTCGCCAACAAGCGGCGTCCGCAGGGGCCGATGCCGGCGCTTTCGGCGGCGTTCGAGGCGATTTCCACCGCCAAGGTGGCGACCAGCGCACAGGAAGCCGCCGACATGCAGATCCTGCGCGAAGGCGACGGCATTTCCATGAACCGCAACCGGGTGCTGGCGGATGCCAAGCAGAAGGCGCTGGCCATGGCCGACGGCTATGTGAAGCCGGAACCGGTGGAGGTCCATCTGCCCGGTCCGACCGCCGCGACCGCGTTCCAGATGGCGGTCGAAGGCTTCGCCCAGCAGGGCAAGGCCACGGCCTACGACGTGGAAGTGGCGGCCCAGGTCGGGCGCATCCTCTCCGGCGGCGACACCGACATCACGGAAGTGGTGACGGAAAAGCAGCTGCTGGCGCTGGAACTGGAAGGCTTCATGCACCTGATCCGGCAGGAAAAGACCCTGCAGCGGATCGAGCACATGCTGACCAAGGGACGCCCGCTGAGGAATTGATGCTGGGGATGTCCATCTGACGATGGCATCCGCTCCGCCGCTCTCCCCCCGCCCCGCGGCCTCGCCGGATCACCCCGGCAGGCTGGCGTGGCAGGGGAGGGCGGCGGCACAGCCAACCAAGGAAACACAGGAGATACGCGAATGCCCGCGACCTATCAGGCCCCTGTACAAGACTTCAAGTTCCTGCTGCACGAATTCATCGACCTGCAGCGCTATTCCAACCTGCCCGGCTTTGCCGACGCGACCCCCGACCTGGTGGACGCGATCCTGGAAGAGGGCGCGAAGTTCTTCGAGAACGAACTGGCCCCGCTGAACGCGGTCGGCGACCTGGAAGGCTGTACCCGCCACGACGACGGCAGCGTGACCACGCCGACCGGGTTCAAGGAAGCCTACAAGTCCTATATCGAGGCCGGCTGGAGCGGTCTGACCGCGGACCCCGAATATGGCGGCCAGGGCCTGCCGCACGTGCTCGGTTTCGCGGTGTCGGAGATGGCGTCCTCCGCCAACATGGCCTTCGCCATGTACCCGGGGCTGACCCACGGCGCCTACGAGGCGATCCACCACTGGGGCGACGACGCGCAGAAGCAGGCCTACCTGCCGAAGATGGTGACCGGCGAATGGACCGGCACCATGAACCTGACGGAGCCGCATTGCGGCACCGACCTGGGCCTGATGCGCACCAAGGCCGAACCGCAGGACGATGGCAGCTACCTGGTCACCGGGCAGAAGATCTTCATCTCCGCCGGTGAACACGACATGTCCGACAACATCATCCACCTGGTGCTGGCCAAGATTCCCGGCGGGCCGGAGGGGATCAAGGGCGTCAGCCTGTTCGTGGTGCCGAAGTACATTCTCGACGAGAATGGGGAGCCGGGTGAGCACAACAGCCTGCAGTGCGGTGCCATCGAGCACAAGATGGGCATCCACGGCAATTCCACCTGCGTCATGAACTATGACGGGGCCAGGGGCTGGCTGCTGGGCGCGCCGCACAAGGGCATGCGCGCCATGTTCACCATGATGAACGCCGCCCGCCTGGGTGTCGGCATCCAGGGCCTCAGCCAGGCCTCCGCCGCCTATCAGAACGCCGTGACCTATGCCCGGGACCGGGTCCAGGGCCGCTCCCTGACCGGCGTGAAGGCCAAGGACAAGCCCGCCGACCCGATCATCGTCCACCCGGACGTGCGCCGCATGCTGATGAAGCAGAAGGCCTTCGTCGAGGGCGCGCGGGCGCTGGCGCTGTGGACCGGCCTGATGATCGACTTCGCGTCGAAGCATCCGGACCCGGACGAACGCCAGAAGGCCGATGACTTCGCCGCCTTCATCACCCCGGTGGTCAAGGCCTACCTGACCGACATGGGCTTCGAATGCGCCGTGGAGGCCATGCAGGTCTACGGCGGCCACGGCTTCATCCACGAATGGGGCATGGAGCAATACGTCCGCGATGCGCGGATCACCATGATCTACGAAGGTGCCAACGGCGTGCAGGCGCTGGACCTGGTGGGCCGGAAACTGCCCGATGGCATGGGGCGGCTGATGCGCCGCTTCTATCACCCGGTGGATGCCTTCATCCAGGCCAACATGGCGAATGCGGAGATGAAGGATTTCGTCATGCCGCTGGCCAAGGCCTTTGCCCGGCTGCAGTCCGTCACCGCCGACATCGGTCCGAAGATGATGGCCAACCCCGACGAGGCCGGTGCCGCGTCGACCGATTACCTGCGCTGCGTGGCGCTGGTCGCCATCGGCTTCATGTGGGCCCGGATCGCCGAGAAGGCCCAGGCCGGCCTGGCCGCTGGCGAAGGTGACGCCACGTTCTATGAGTCCAAGCTGGCGACGGCGCGGTTCTTCATGCAGCGCATGCTGCCCGACATGCATGCGCATGCCGCCAAGGCCATGTCCGGCGGTGCCACCCTGATGGCCCTGCCGGAAGACGCCTTCTGATCAGGCCCCTGCCTGGCGATGAACCGGGGCCGGTCACGTGGAAACACGTGGCCGGCCCCTTGCGTTCGGAGCCATGCCCCAGCGCCTTCCTGCCCCCCGACGGCGTGCCCGGGCTTGACCCGGGTACCCATGGTGCCGCTTGAACGTCGAAAGGCTGGGCACGCGGATCGAGTCCGCGTGCGCCGTGGTGAGGGTGGATGTGGGTGCGGATATTTAGGGAGGCGTGGACCCCGCCTTGGCGGCTGGTGACAGCCTCTGACACCAACGGCCCGTCCCACCCCCCGACGGCGTGCCCGGGCTTGACCCGGGTACCCATGGTGCCGCTCCAACGCCGAAAGACTGGGCACGCGGATCAAGTCCGCGTGCGCCGTGGGAGGGTGGTGGGGCGGCGTGACCCGGATATCGCCTGGAGTGCCGGGCCGGCGTAGGATTGACCCGGCATTGCGTGGACGCCGCCTTGGCGGCTGGTGACAGCCCCGGACACCAACGGCCCACCCCACCACACCGCGGCGTGCCCGGGGTTGACCCGGGTGCCCACGATGCCGTGCCAACGCCGCGAGGCTGGGCACGCGGCACGCGGCCGCGG
>CAJYBQ010000415.1 GCA_913064755.1 uncultured Alphaproteobacteria bacterium | reverse complement strand
GGGGTGCGGGGCTGGGCACGCTCTGCCCGGTCGACGGGATCAGTGCGGGGGGTTCGGGGGGGTTGTTCCCCCCTACGGCGGCCGCGGGGTCTGGTGCGATCACTGCCTGCTTCTGCGGGGCGGTGATGGGCGGGCTGACCCGTGGTCTGCTGTTCGGGGCGGCAATGGAAAGCGCCCGGACCACGGCGATGATCTTTGCCATCATCATCGGGGCCGAGATCTTCTCCAACTTCGTCAATTTCGCCGGGCTGCCCGACGGGCTTGCGGGCTGGGTCCAGGACATGGACCTGGATGCCTGGGCAGTCATCGTCGGGATCGTCGTCGTCTACCTGGTCCTCGGCTGCGTGCTGGAAAGCCTGTCGATGATCCTGCTGACCGTGCCGGTGTTCTATCCGCTGGTGATCCAGCTGGAGTTCGGCGGTGACCTGCTGTCGGACCCGGAACTGGTGCTGATCTGGTTTGCCATCATCGTCGTCGTGGTGACGGAAATCAGCCTGATCACGCCGCCGGTCGGCATGAACGTCTTCGTTCTGCGCAATGTCCTGCCCGACGTGCCGCTTGCCACGATCTTTCGCGGCGTCATCCCGTTCTGGATCGCGGATATCGTGCGGCTTGGCCTGCTGATCGCGGTGCCTTGGCTTTCGCTGTGGCTGGTCGGCCTGATGTGAGCCGTCAGCCCGGGGGCGCCAGTCGCCGTCAGTAGACCGGCGGGACGGGGAAGAGCTTGAATTTCAGCAGGGACACCGTGCCGTCCTGGATGGCGAGGGGCAGCGTGACCTTGCGATTGCCTTCGCTGTCGGTCTTTTCCAGCGCGGACACGGCCATCCGCAGGCCGATGCGGGCGATGTCGGACATCTGCCCGGCGTCGGCCAGCGCGTCGATGAACCGGTCGGCACCCTGCACGATGAAGACCATCGCGCCTTCGGGCCTGCGTTGCAGGTCCAGGGCAACGGAACCGTCCCCGCTGACCCGCAGGCTGTCCTTCAGGAAGGCGATGCGGTCGATGTCGATGACGCCGCTGGCGTCGCGCCACCGGTCCAGTTGCACCGGGGAAAGCCCGCCCGGCACCGGACGCAGCAACAGCGAGACAGCCGCTTCGTCAAACCGGTCGCCCAGCGGCGTTGCGTCCGGCGTCAGGACAATCTCGTTGCCGGTCAGGGCGAGGTTGCTGCTGTTGGCGGGACGGTCTTCGCTCTGGCCGCTGTTCCGGCGCAGGTGGAATTGCAGACGGGCGGCCTGGCGCAGAGGGCTGTTGCCGTCGGCGATCACGTCGCGCAGGTCGGCAGCGATGGTGTCGAGCTGTCCCGCAGCGTCGAAGCGCACGGAAACGCGCATGTCGGTGCTTTGCACGACGCTGGCCATGCGCGCATCCGCAGGTCCCCAGGCAAGCGACTGCGGCCCGATCGGCTGCAGGATCGCGTGGCTGAAGTTCCATGGCTGGAAGAAGATATCCAGCCGGTCGGCGGCCCAGTCTGGGGCCATCGGGCGTTGCGGCGAGGCCAGGCGCGGGGCGTCGATGCTGACCCGCAGACGATAGGGAAAGCCGGTCACGGCGACAGTGCCGTGTTCGACATCCATGCCCTCGGCCCGGCGTTCCGCGACCCAGCGCTCCACGCCCGCCTTCAGCCCGTCGGCCAGGTGGTTCCAGTAGAACCAGTAGCCGACGCCTGCCAGCAAGACGACCAGCAGGACAATCGGGCCGAACCAGCGCCGCAACAGGATGCCCACTCAGTCCCTCAACAGCTCGTTGATCGAGGTCTTGGCACGGGTGCCCGCATCGACCTTCTTGACGATGACGGCGCAGGACAGCGACGGCGTCGGCCTGCCATCGACCACCGGGCCGGGCAGGGAGCCGGGGACGACCACGGAATAGGCCGGAACACGGCCACGATGCACTTCGCCGGTTTCCCGGTCGACGATCTTCGTGGATGCGCCGATGAACACGCCCATGGAGATCACCGCGCCCTCTTCCACGATCACGCCCTCGGCGACCTCGGAACGCGCGCCGATGAAGACATTGTCCTCGACGATGACCGGACCTGCCTGCAGGGGCTCCAGAACACCGCCAATGCCGGTGCCGCCGGAGATGTGGCAGTTCTTCCCGATCTGGGCGCAGGAGCCGACGGTGGCCCAGGTGTCCACCATGGTGCCGCTGTCGACATAGGCACCCAGGTTCACGAAGCTGGGCATCAGCACCACGCCGGGGGCGATATGGGCGCTGCGGCGGACGATGCAGTTCGGCACGGCACGGAACCCGGCCTTGCGGAACTCGCCATCGCCCCACCCGTCGAACTTGCTCGGCACCTTGTCGAACCAGCTGCTGTCATTGCCGGGCCCACCGCTGATCGTTGCCATGTCGTTGAGGCGGAAGCTGAGCAGCACCGCCTTCTTCAGCCACTGGTGCACGGTCCAGATGCCGTTTTCCTTCGAAGCAACGCGGGCTTCGCCGGAGTCCAGCGCATCCAGCGCCTGGTTGACGGCTTCCGACACCTCGCCGGTGGTGTTGGTGTCGATCTGGTCCCGGTTTTCCCAGGCGGCTTCGATGGTGGCTTCCAGTGCGTCCAGGCTCACGGCTGTCCCTCCGGCGTCAATTGAATCTGATCCATGCTGCCGATCCCGGCAGGTTGCGCGGAACCTAGCGGGTTCTGCGGCGCAGGAAAAGCCGTGCCGACACCGGATGCGCAGCTTGTGGCAGATGGCCCCGGGGTTCGATGGCGCCAGGCTGGCCACGCTGCCCCGAATGCAAGCGGCGCCAGCCTGGATTCCCAGACCGCCCCCCTCACAGAAAGCTGATTTCAAACGCTTCACACGCCACCGATGAGTCCGTCCACGTCCAGTCCGCTCCCCCGGCCGTGGCGGAGCCGGATGGATCCACCGCCCTCGCACTGGTTCCTCGGGTCGCGCCCGCCCCCGCCGGAGCTGGAGATGTTCAGGTCATCGAACGAGATGTTCAGGCTAGAGAAATCGATCTGGTCACCGCTGCGGCTGGAGAAATCGCCGATGGTGTCGTTGCCGAAGTCCAGGCTGTCGAAGGCGAAGACGTCTGCACCGGAACCGCCGTACAGCCAGTCGTTGTCCGCACCGCCGTTCAGGGTGTCGTTGCCCTTGTCGCCTGACAGGACATCGCAGCCCTCGCCGCCCTTGATCGAGTCGTCGCCGCTCTCGCCATACAGGCGGTCATGGCCACCCTCGCCCTCGATGGTGTCGTCACCGTAGCTGCCGCGCACGTAGTCGTTGCCGTCACCCGCGAGGATGCGGTCGTCGTCGTACGAGCCCCTGAGGTAGTCGCGACCGTCGGTGCCGGTGATCAGGTTGGCGTCCAGGCCATCGATCTTCAGCACGTCGTCGGTGATCCGCAGGCCGGCTGCACCCTTCAGGCGGATGGAATTGTCGGCATCCAGCGTGATCAGCAGGTCGTTGCCATCCCGACCGATGGTCAGGTCGGAATAGGTCAGGCCGGAGTTGCTGAAATCGAGAATGTCACCATCGCAATGGAAGCCATTGATGACGTCGTGGCCGAAATTGCCGTCCGCGTAGACGAACGTGTCCGTGCCGCTGCCGCCGTCCATGGTGTCGTTGCCGGTACCGCCGGTGATCTGGTCGTCGCCATGTTCGCCGAACAGGCGGTCGTCGCCGCTGCCACCGGCAATCTGGTCGTCGCCACGCCCGGCCCAGATGGTGTCGTTGCCGTCACCGCCGTCGACCGTGTCCTCGGCCAGGCTGTAGGCATTGGTGTCGAAGATGTCGTCACCCTCGTTCAGGTCGAAGACCATGCCGACGTCCGCACCCTGGATGGTGTCATCGAAGCAGGAGCCGTTGATCGCTTCGATCTCGACGAACTCGTCCCCTTCGGCCTCACCGGC
>CAJYBQ010000414.1 GCA_913064755.1 uncultured Alphaproteobacteria bacterium | reverse complement strand
CCAGGTCGGAGTCATCTTCCTGGCCCCAGTTGTGGGTCAGTTCGATCACCGTGCTGTTCTTCTCCTCGCCGTAGCCGACAAAGGCCAGGGTGAATTCACCGGTCGGAAAGTCCTGTTTCCGCAGCTGTTTCATGCCCAGGAGGCGGGTGTAGAAGTCCAGCGACTTGTCGATGTCCTTTACCCGGATCATCGTGTGCAGCAGGCGTGCGCCTTCCATGGCCATGTCTCCCTCAGTTCGTGCCTGTCAGATTCAGTACCACGCGGGCGGCCTTTGTCGAGGGCCAATCCCCCTGCGGGCGCAGCATGTCCGCGACCAGCCGCCCGGCCTCCGCCTGTGCGTCCCGCTGGGTACTGTCGCTCAACAGGTGCACGATCAGCGGCACGATCTGGTCCGGCGTGCAGCGTTCCTGGATCAATTCCGGCACCACTTCCCGGTCGAGCAGGATATTGGTCAGGCTGGCCCAGCGGATCTTGATCAGGCGCTTGGCGATCATCGCGGTCAGCGCATTGACCCGATAGGCGACCACGGCCGGCGTACCGGCCAGCGAAAGCTCCAGCGCCACGGTACCGGACGCCGCCAGCGCCACGTCAGCGGCATGGAAGGCGTCCAGCTTGCCCTCCGGCCCCACGACATGTACCGGCAGGCCAAGGGGCGCCAGAAGCTCCTCCACGGCCGGTTTCAGGTGCGGCAGGGTCGGGGCGATGACGACCGTGTTGGGTACCCTGGTCGCGACGCGGCGCAGGCTGTCCACGAAGACCGGGCCCATGCGCCGCAGTTCGCCCATCCGGCTGCCGCACAGCAAGGCAATCACCGGGGCATGCGTCGGGATGCCGAGGTTGCTGCGAAAGGCACGCGGATCGCCGCCGTAGTTCCGCTCCGCCTCGATTGCCGGATGGCCGACGAAGGTGGACGCCAGGCCTTCCTTCTCGAACAGCGGTGGCTCGAACGGCAGCAGGGTCAGCAGGTGATCGTAGAGCCGCGCCATGGTCACGGCCCGCTTCGGCTTGTAGGCCCAGACGGACGGGGCAACGTAATGGATCTTCAGCAGGTCCATGTCCTGCACCGCCTGCGCCAGGCGTCGGTTGAACCCCGGCGAATCGATGGTGATCAGGCAGTCCGGCCGCACGTCGCGGACCAGTGCCTCGGCCTGCTTCAGGCGGCGGCGGATCGCGAAGGCCCGTGGCAGCACCTCGAACAGGCCCATGACGGACAGGATGGTGATGGGAAACAGGCTCTGCAGCCCTTCCCGCGCCATCTCGTCGCCGCCGACCCCCACGAAGCGCACGTCACCACCGGTCTGGTCCCGCAGGGCACGCATCAGCCGCGCCCCCAGCACGTCCCCCGACGGTTCGCCCGCAACCAGCATGATGGTACGCACGGTCATTCGCCCTTGCGGTCGATGCCGACGATGAACAGCCCGGCCGCGTCCGCCGCGGCGACCGTCGCCGCGCGGTCCACCACCATGGCGGCATCCGCCTCCACCGCGATCCCGGCCAGCCCCGCAGCCCGCGCGCGGCGCACGGTTTCGCTGCCGATGGTCGGCATGTCCACCCGGTGATCCTGCCCGGGCTTCGTCAGCTTCACCAGCACCCCGCCGGTGCCTTTCACCAGGTCGACGCAGCGTTCCAGCATCCTGTCCGTGCCCTCGGCAGCCTCGACCGCCAGCACCAGCCCGTCGCGCACCACCGCGCCCTGCCCGATATCCAGCGCCCCCAGGGTCTCCACCACCTCGACAGCGCGCGCGATGTCACGGCGGGCCGCATCATCGGGCGTCACGCTGCCCAGCACGCCGGAACCGACCAGGACGTCGTCCTTGATTTCATGTGCGCCAACCACGCGGAAACCCTTCTTCTGGAAATAGGCGACCAGCACCTGCAACAGCGCGTCGTCGCCTTTCCGGGCGGCGGCGATGACCTTCGGCAGCAGGCTGATCCCCGCCAGGTCCGGACGCAGTTTCGAGAAGTCGGGCCGCGCAACCTTGCCGACCATGCAGACACTGTCGCAGCCGCCGCGTTTCAGCGCGGAGAGAATGTCGCCGACGCGGTCGAACTGGATGAAATCGTGCGGATAGCGCGCCAGCAGATCAGGTTCGGTGAAACCCTCGAACGCCAGGATGTGAACGCCGATGCCCCGTGAAGTCGCGGCATTCGCGACGTCACCCGGAACGTCGCCACCTCCGGCAATGATGCCGAGCGTGGTCGGGGATGCGCACATCGCCTATTGCGCCGCCGTCGCATCCTTGCGGGGAGTGCAGAGCCCGCGCGAGGAATTGGCCTTCATGAAGCCAATGATCTCGTCAACGCCGACCTCGCCCTGGAACAGCTTTTCCGCGTCCGCCACCTTTTCCTCCATCGTGCCCTCGGGCCCGAACAGGAAACGATAGGCCCTGCGCAGCGTGCTGATCTCGTCACGGCTGAAGTTGCGGCGTTTCAGACCGACCAGGTTCAATCCGTCCAGCCGGGCCAGGTTGCCCCGCGCCAGTCCGTAGGGAATGACGCTGGTCCCCAGCGCGGAAGCGCCGCCGACCATGGCGTGCTTGCCGATCTTCACGAACTGGTGCACCGCGGTCATGCCGCCGACGATGGCCCAGTCGTCCACTTCCACATGGCCGCCCAGCAGCACGTTGTTCACGATGATCACGTTGTCACCGACGCGGCAGTCATGGGCCACGTGGGCACCGGTCATCAGCAGGCAGTTGTCACCGACCGTGGTCAGCATGCCGCCGCCCTCGGTACCCGGGTTCACCGTCACGTGCTCCCGTATCGTGCATCCGGCACCGATCTCCAGTCGCGAAGGCTCGCCCTTGTACTTGGTGTCCTGCGGTGCGTGACCGATGGAGGCAAAGGGAAAGATCCGCGTGCGCGCGCCGATCCTGCTGCGCCCGGCCAGGGCCACGTGAGAGATCAGTTCGACACCGTCTTCCAGCGTGATCTCGCCTTCCACGACACAGAACGGGCCGATGCGCACACCCTCACCCAGCACCACATCGGCACTGACGACGGCAGTTGGGTGAATCTCGGCCATTCAGAGTTTTTCCTGGATCATGGCCGCGAAGTCGGCTTCCGCCACGACCTTGTCATCCACATAGCCCTTGCCATGCATCTTCCAGATCATGTCGCCCCGCCCGCGCAGCTTTTCGACATGCACCCGCAACTGGTCACCGGGTTCGACCGGGCGGCGGAAACGGCAATTGTCGATGGTCATGAAGTAGACGACCTTGCCCTCCATCGCCTTGCCCAGGGTCCGTGCGAACAGGACGGCAGAGGTCTGTGCCATGCTTTCGATGATCAGCACGCCGGGCATCACCGGCTTGATCGGAAAGTGCCCGAGGAAATGCGGCTCGTTGATCGTGACGTTCTTGATCGCAACTATTCGCTTGTCTTCTTCCAATTCCAGCACCCTGTCTACCAGCAAAAACGGGTAACGGTGTGGTAGCAGGCGCCAGATATCAATGACTTCCATCATGTGAACTCACTGAGTTAATTGAATTAAGAGGTTTAATATGCGGACCGAATCGATCCAACATCTATCATTTTGGCTTAATGCCACTTCTGACTATCGGCTATTGACTGATTTGTACTTAATGTTCTTTTAACGAGATTCCAGTCGCCGCAGCCGCTTGAGAATTTCATCCAGCTTTGCGAATCCGACGATGCTTCTCTTCCACTGTTTACCTGGCATCAGACCAGTGCCTGATGAGTATCGCCCACTTTGTTTGATCGAGCGACTCACCAGCGACATCGCCGTAATTTCCACCTGATCAGCAATCACAATATTATCCACAATACCCACTGCGCCGCCAATGAGGCAGTAGCTGCCTATCGTAGTACTGCCTGCAATGGCCGTGCACCCTGATATTGCGGTGTTATC
>CAJYBQ010000413.1 GCA_913064755.1 uncultured Alphaproteobacteria bacterium | reverse complement strand
GCCGCTGGGCCGGCCGGTTGTACAGCCATCTCCACGTTTGGCCAGTGGTGTGTGACAGTCAGCGCATGGTCGCCGGGTCGGATGACCCGGTGCGCTGCGGACATCACCGAAGGCATGGTCGAGGCCGGGATGTGGATGCGGTCCGGGTGCAGATCAATGCCGTACAGAGCATCGTTGTAGGTTTTCAGGGCGGCGCGCAAATCGGCGCGGCCGCGCGGATTGTTATAAAAGGTTTCGCCCGCATCCAGAGCGGCGACACCGGCGTCACGAATGACCGCAGGTGTCGGCTCGCTGCCCTCGCCGAACCAGAGCGGAATCAGGCCAGGTCGTCCCGCGCCGAACAGCGAGATATCCCTGATGCGCGAATCCGGCAGGGTACGGATCAGGTCGCGGACCTGTGGCGGGATGCGACTCATGACGGTTCCTCCAGAATCTGCCGGACCAGTTCCAGCGCAGCCTTCTCCACGGTCTTCTCGCCCGCCAGCATCTGGCGGGCAAGCGCGTCGATGTCTTCCGGCGCGGCCTGCGCCAGCCGCATCCGCAGCAGGTCCTGCGCGGCACGGACCAGCAGGCGTCGATTGCGTGTCATCGGCGCTGCATCGCGACGGTTCCGCCCCAGCAGGTCGACCTGGTCCGCCAGTGACTCGACACCCTTGCCCGTCGTCGCCGTCGTCCGCATCACCTCGGTCGGCGGATCACGGTCCTGCATGCCGACCATGGTCTTGAGATAGCGCGCGGTCTGGGCGCTGAGCGGGTGATCGCCCTTGTTGACCACCAGGATGTCGGCAATCTCCAGAATGCCTGCCTTGATCGCCTGCACGTCGTCACCCAGCCCAGGGGCCGCGACCACCACCTTGATGTCGGCCACCTCGGCGATCTCGACCTCCGACTGCCCCGCGCCCACCGTCTCGATCACCACGATGTCGAGACCGGCTGCGTCCATGCAGTCGATCACCCGTACCGCGGATCGCGAAAGCCCGCCCAGGTGACCGCGACTGGCCAGCGACCGGACGAAGACGCCCCTGTCTCCGGAATGGCCGGTCATGCGGATGCGATCGCCCAGTATCGCGCCACCGGTGACCGGGCTGGACGGATCGACCGCCACCACGCCGACGGTCCGCCCCCGGTCCCGCTGCACGCGGACGAAGGCATTGACCAGGGTGGACTTGCCCGCGCCGGGGGGGCCGGTGAACCCGACCGTCAATGCCTTGCCGAGATGGCCGCGAATGGCAGCCAGGACACCTTCTGCCGACGGCTCCTCGTTCTCCACCAGCGTGATCGCCCGGGACAGTGCACGGCGATCACCCCGCAGGAAATCGGCAAGCCAGGCCTGGTCCGCGACATCAGCTGATGGCATCGAGCAGCTCCGCAGATCTCGCCGGATCGGTCTGTGCCATCACCATGTCGGCATGTTCCGCCGCCGCGATCGTGTCCAGGCGGCGGATGCGCTGCTTGACCAGCGGGATGCTGCCCACCGCCATCGACAGGTCGCGGATACCCAGCCCGACCAGCAAGGGTGCGAAACGCGGATCGCCGGCCATCTCGCCACAGACATTCACCGGAATGCCGGCCCGCAGCGCCGCGGCGACAGCGAACTGCATCAGGCGCAGCACGCCCGGATGCAGGGGGTCATACAGCGACGCCACCTGTTCGTTGGTCCGGTCCAGCGCCAGCGTGTACATGGTCAGGTCATTGGTCCCGATGGAGAAGAAATCGCAGGCCCGGGCCAGCGCATCGGCCGAGAGCGCGGCGGCCGGCACCTCTATCATCACGCCCAGCGGCGGCAGGGGATCAGGCACGGCGACCCCGCGCCGCTTCAGCTTGCGCGCGACACGCAGCAGCGCGGCACGTACCGCCGTGATCTCGCTGACCGACGTGATCATGGGCAACAAGATGCGGACCGGGCCATGCATCCCTGCCCGCAGGATCGCGGCAAGCTGGGTGTCCAGCAAGGCCGGGCGCAGCAGCGACAGGCGGATGGCCCGCAGGCCCAGCGCCGGGTTGTCGCCCGGCGGCAACCCCTCCACCATCGACGGCGGCAACTTGTCGAAACCGACATCCAGCGTGCGGATGGTGACCGGACGCCCGTTCATGCTCTGCACGATGCCGGCGAGTTGTTCGTACTGACTGTCCTCGTCCGGTTCGGTCTCGGCCGCCATGAACTGGAACTCACTGCGCAGCAGGCCGATCCCTTCCGCCCCGAAGCCGAGTGCCTGCTCCGCCTCGATCGGCAGTTCGACGTTCGCCTGCAGGTGAATCGCGACACCGTCGCGGGTTTCCGACGGCAGGTCGGTCAGCTTCGCCAGCGCCCGTCGGCGACGCAGCAGCGAGGAGCGCTGGCGCCGATAGGCTTCGACGGTCGCCTTGTCGGGCCTGACAATCACCACCCCCGCCATCCCGTCGAGGATCACCTGGTCACCTTGCCGGATCGTCGCAACCAGGTCGGGCACGCCAAGCACCGCCGGCAGGCCGAGGCCGCGCGCCATGATCGCCGTATGGCCATCCGCGCCACCGATCTCCGCCGCCATTCCAGCCACCTGGTTCGGGGCCATCGCCGCCGTGTCGGCCGGTGTGATCTCCCGCGCCACGACGATCGAGCCAACGGCTATGTTCGCGAACGGCTCCGTCCGCTCCCCGCCCAGCGCCCGGATCAACCGCCGCCCCAGGTCGCGGACATCATCGCCGCGGGCGGCAAGGTAGGGATCCGACAAGGCACGGAACTGGCGCACTATGGCCGAAATCTCCCGCTGAACAGCGGCTTCGGCATTGATCATCCGGTCGGTGATCCGCTGCTCCACGCCCCGGATCAGGCGCGATCCGGCCAGCATGCTGGCGTGGGCGGAGAGCAGGTAATCCATCTCCTCGCCCGCGCCGCCACCGATCCTTCGCGATTGTTCGCGCAGGTGTTCCAGTTGCCGGGCAGCCGTTGCCTTGGCATCGCGGAAACGCTGGATCTCCATCGGCACCCGACCGCTCGAGATGCGGAACTCCCGCACCCGGTCCATGCCGCCCTCGACCACGTGGGCGGGACCGATGGCGACGCCGTCCGAGACCCCCAGGCCGCGCAGCGCGTTATCAGGAAGATCCTTCACCGGCCTTCGTCAAAGCGTCCAGACACCAGGTTGCCGAGCGCCATGATTGCCTGTTCCGCTTCCTGCCCTTCGGCCGTCACGCAAATCTCCGTGCCCTTCGATGCCGCCAGCATCATCAGGCCCATGATCGAATCACCGGTCACGGAGGCACCGTCCTTTTCCACCGTCACCTGCGCATCCCATTCGGCAACGCAGGTCACGAACTTGGCCGCGGCCCGCGCGTGCAGTCCCTTTTCGTTGCAGATGGTCAGGCGACGGGTGACGGGACCGCCTGGCCCGGCACCCTTCACTGGTCGCCGCCGTTCAGTACCTGGGACGCCACGTTGATGTACTTGCGCCCGGCTTCCTGCGCGATGGCCGCAGCCTCCGCCAGGGTCGACTTCTCCCGCACGGTGGCGAGCTTGATCAGCATCGGCAGATTCATGCCTGCGATCACCTCGACCTCGCCCTGGTCCATCATGGATATGGCGAGGTTGGACGGCGTGCCACCGAACATGTCGGTCAGCAGCACCACGCCCGCACCATCATCGACTGCCTCCACCGCATCCATGATGTCCTTGCGGCGCTGTTCCATGTCGTCATCGGGACCGATGGAGATTGCCCTGACATTTTCCTGCGCGCCGACCACATGTTCAGTCGCGGCGATGAATTCCTCCGCCAGACGACCGTGCGTTACCAGCACCATGCCGATCATCGGTTTCCAACTCCATTGCCCTGCTACCCACCCGCCATCTCCGGGCAGACCCCCATTCCCAACGGTCACACGAGGGTCATCCCCCGCCACGCCCCGCTGGATTTCCTCCCTTGG
>CAJYBQ010000412.1 GCA_913064755.1 uncultured Alphaproteobacteria bacterium | reverse complement strand
ATCCAGTGCCCTAGCGTTCACCCCCCACAACTGACTCCCCGCCGCCCGACTCCTGCATCAAGACGCTGGCTGTGGAGACCGGCCAGATTACCGGGCCCTCGTGGCATTCGCTGGTGTTCTGTCCCGCCCACCGATGCAGGCGCATCCGGTTGTCGACGAACGCCAGGCCAAGCCCGGTGCCCGGCTGTGCCGATGCCACGTAGTCGCTGCGCGCCTGCTGAAACGGTTTCATCACCGAATCGAGTTGCGCCGCGGGGATACCGCAGCCCTGGTCGATCACGCAGATCTCGCAGGTTTCGGGTCGGACACGCGCGCGCACGATGATGACACTTCCGGATCTGGAGAACTTGATCGCGTTCGACAGCAGGTTGACCAGCATCTGGCGCAATGCCTGGGGATCGACCTTGATCTTCAGGTTCGCCGGCACGTCGTATTGCAGGTTCAGCTGTTCCGACTTGAGCTGGAATTCCACCAGGGGATGGATGTCGCCGGCCAGGGGGCTGACCGGGACGTCCTCCCGGTGCGCCTACGGCTTGCCTGCCTGGATCTTGGAATCGTCCAGCACCTCGTTGATCACCGTCAGCAGGTGCTTGCCGCTGCTGCTGATGTAGCCCGCGTATTCCTTGCTGCGCTTCTCGTTGCCATCGAAGTGCGTGATCATTTCGGAGAAGCCGATGATGGCGTTCAGCGGCGTGCGCAGCTCGTGGCTCATGTTGGCCAGGAACATCGATTTCGCACGGCTGGCCGATTCGGCGCTGTCGGCCAGGTGTTCGGCATTGATCTTCGCGTTGCGCAGATTCTGCTCCCGCTCCGAGATGACGCCGACCAGGTAGCGCAGGGACTGGCCGATGTCGGCGATCTCGTCACCACCATTGGCCGGTATCTCCACGCGATCCCCGTCCACGTGGCGCAGGATGGCGCGTTGCAGGTTGGAGATCCGTTTCAGCACATCCAGGCGCAGGTAGGCGAGCAGACCCAGGGTCAGGGCCACGCTGGCAAAGAAGGCGAACAGCAGTGTCAATTCGCTTTCCCGTTCCAGTTGCCGCAGTTCCTCGTTGCGCAGGTCGATGCGTGTCTGCATCAGGTGGAAAAGGTCCGCGACCGAACTGGTGAGGCGGCTCGACAGCCGCTTGTGATGCGACAGCAGGCCGTTTTCCCGTCCCGTCAGGGCCAGTCGGACATGCGCCGTCTCGAAGACGTCGTGATTGCGCCACAGGAAGGTATCCAGTTCCCAACCCAGCACATGCAGGGGATTGGCTTCGGGCAGGGATTCGGCGGTTTCCTGGTCGATCCCCGTCTGCCGCAAGCCCAGGCCGGCGACATGGCGGCTGGTGCCGCTCCTGGCCTGAATGCGGTCGATCCTGAAACGGCTCTCCGCATTGCGGATCGACAGCATCGCCTCCAGCGCCCAGCCGAAGCTCAACAGCCAGTCCGTGTCATGCGTCACGTCGCTGATGTCCTGCAGCGACCCCGTGATCTCGTTGCTGAGCCGATCCGCCTCGGAAAGCACCCGCTCTATCCTCTGTTCCGCGGCAATGCGACGGGCGACGACGTTGCTCAGGATTGCCAGGTTCTCGTTCATGGCATCGCGGTTGATGCGGATCTGCCTGACGAGTTCGGACGTTTCCGTGTCGGCGTCCTCGCCATTGAATATCTGCAGCGTGTCGTCCAGCGACCGGATGCTGTCATCCAGCCGATTGGCGATCGTGATGCGGACGTAATCCGACCTGCTGGCGACCAGCTTTTCCGCCGTCGAGGCGATGGACCCCGACAACCGGTCGAGCCGGGCGGCATTGGTCAGCTTCGGCAGCGTGCGCGTGGCGACGCTGTCATAGCCATCGGCCATGCGGTTCATGGAATTGAACGCAACACCGATGGTGCCGATCGTGACAAGCATGATCAGCCCCAGCGCAGCCGAGAACTTGGTGGAAACGGATATGCGTCGGTCAAGGCGTTTCACACCTTCTCCTCCGCACCCGGACGTTTCTTGTCAGGCATCCGGTTCACCGGATGGGCGGTGCATAGTGCAGGCCGCCGTCACGCCAGAGCGCGTTCATCCCGCGCGGAATCCCCAGGCCCGATTCCCCCAGGTGGCGTTCGTAGATCTCGCCGTAGTTTCCCACGTCGCGGATCATCCGATAGGCCCAGTCATTGGTCAGTCCCATGCCTTCACCGATGTCCGCGTCCGTGCCCAGCAGGCGCCTGATTTCGGGTACGCTGGAGCCACGCATCGCGTCCACGTTCGCCCGGGTCACACCCAGTTCCTCTGCCGCCACCAGCGCCCGCGATGCCCAGCGGACAAGATGAAACCATTCATTGTCGCCGCGCTTGACGACGGATGACAGGGGCTCCTTGGAGATGATGTCCGGAAAGAGGATGAAGTCATCCGGGGAATTGGCACGGGTTTGCCGCAGGGAAGCAAGTGCGAACATGTCGTAGGTGATCAGGTCGCACCGACGCGAGAAGAACGCGTCATAGAGTGCCTCCGACGAATTGAAGTCGACGGCCTCGATATGGCCATCCAGTCCGGCAACCAGTTCCGACAGGTTCTTGATCGTCGTCGTGCCGCCCGGCACGCAGACCGTACCGTCCTTGACATCGGACAGTTGCCGTGCGCCGAGTGACTTGTGGGCGAGGAACGCCTGGCCGTCGTAGAGCAGGATATCCGCGAACGAGATGCCGAGCGCGGTATCCCGGCCGATGGTCCAGGTCGTGTTGGCCATCAACACGTCGAACGCGCCGCCTGCCAGCGCCTTGAAACGGATGATGTCGTCAACCTCCACCGGTTCGATGGCGTCGGGATCGTCCAGCACGGCCGAGGCCAGCGCGCGGCAGAAGTCGTAGAAGAAACCTTCCCACGATCCCGACACTCCGACTTCCGACAGGCCGATGCCACTTGCCGTGACGCCACAGCGAACGACGCCGTCAGCGTGAATGCGGTCCAGCACCTCGCCAGCCGGGGCCGGTCGTGGCGACACCAGCATGGCCAGCAGGATCAGGACGAGAGCGATCGAAAGTCTTCCGGGACGAATCATGGATGGCATTCACGGGTATTCCCACATCAGAAATTCTACATTTCGATCACTCTGGACCATTCTTGGTTAAGAAACACTTGCCTGAAACATCGGACCGCACGGGCAGGCCCGATAACATCCGGGTTTCGTTTTATCCTGCCGTGAAATGCCCTACGTTCCCGGTAGTGCCCCCGGTTCCGGCACGCGGCCCCAGCAATCCGAGATGGAGTTTCAATCATGGCACACGCAAGGATGGAGGGCATTCGTGCCTGCGTCTTCGATGCCTACGGCACGTTGTTCGATGTCAATGCAGCGGCCCGGCATTGCGCGGACCGGATCGGGGATGCCTGGCAGCCGCTGGCGGAGACCTGGCGCGCGAAGCAGCTGCAGTACACCTGGCTGCGGGCGCTGACCGGGCAACACGCGGACTTCTGGCAGGTCACGCAGGATGCGCTGGACTACGCCCTCGCCTCGCTGTCGATCGACGACCCGGACCTGCGCACGGAACTGGCCGAACTCTACCTGCGCCTCGACGCCTACCCGGAGGTCCCCCGGATGCTGGCGGAGCTGAAGGCCGCCGGCCTGAAGACGGCCATCCTGTCCCACGGTTCGCCCATGATGCTGGAGGCGGCGGTGGCCAACGCGGGGATCGGCGACCTGCTCGACGCGGTGCTGACCGTGGAGAGCGTGGGCGTGTTCAAGCCGCATCCGTCGGTCTACGCACTGGCGGAGAAGCAGTTCGGTTTCGGCCCCGGGGAAATGAGCTTCCAGTCTTCCAACGGCTGGGACGCCTATTCCGCAAAGGCGTTCGGTTTCAACGTGATATGGGTCAACAGCTTCGCCCAGGCCGCCGACCACATTCCTGCCACACCCGACTTGCAGATTGC
>CAJYBQ010000411.1 GCA_913064755.1 uncultured Alphaproteobacteria bacterium | reverse complement strand
TAGATCGACGGACCGCGCAGCCGGCCCTCGTGCTTCGCCAGCATGGCCGAGATCCGCTCCATCTCCACCTCGGCCGACTTGATGGCCTTGCGATAGGGCACCAGCCGCTTGCGCGCGGCGGCGGCGGCCTTGCGGGCTTCCTTGCGGTCGGTCCTGGATTCCAGCGGCGCCGGCGCATCGCTCTTGCGCGTCTTGCGTTCCTCTGCCGCGTCACCCAGCGCCTTGCGGCGGTAATCGGCCATGTCGCCGTCGAAGGGCGTCACCGTGCCGCCGTCAACCAGCCACAACTGGTCCGCCACGGCCTCCACCAGATGCGCGTCATGGCTGACCAGGATCACCGCGCCGGGGAAGTCGTTGAGGGACTGCACCAGGGCTTCGCGGCTGTCGATGTCCAGGTGGTTCGTCGGTTCGTCGAGGATCAGCATGTGCGGTTCGGACTGCGCCATCAGGCACAGGGCGAGGCGGGATTTCTCGCCGCCCGACAGTTCCCCGGCTGGCGTGTCGACACGCTTCACGTCCAGCCCGAAACCGTCGAGGCGCGTGCGCAGCCGCTGTTCCGGGTCATGCGGGCGCACGTCGCGCATGTGCGCCAGGGCGGAACGGTCCGGCGAAAGGTCCTCGATCTGGTGCTGCGCGAAGAAGCCGATCTTCAGCTTCGACGACCGCCGCACCTCCCCCTTCTCCGCCTGCAGGCGCCCGGCGATCAGCTTCGACAGGGTGGACTTGCCATTGCCGTTGGCCCCCAGCAGGCCGATGCGGTCATCCTCGTCGATCCGCAGGCCGAGACGGCGCAGCACCGGCTTGCCCGGCTCGTAGCCGACCTCGGCACCGTCCATGTGGACCACCGGCGGCGACAGCTTCGCCGGTTCGGCAAACGGAAAGCGCGGCGCCCGGTTCTCCATCATGGCGGCGACGGGTTCCATCCTGGCCAGCATCTTCAGGCGGCTCTGCGCCTGCCGTGCCTTCGATGCCTTGTAGCGGAAGCGGTCCACGAACGACTGGATGCGCTCCCGCTCCGCCGACTGGCGGTTGGCCAGCAGCACCTGGTGGCGCTGCTTCATGCGGCGGCGTTCCTCGAACGTGTCGTAGCCGCCGGGGTAGAGCGTCAGCTTCTGTTCATCCAGGTGCAGGATGTCGGTGACGGCACGGTTCAGCAGGTCGCGGTCATGGCTGACGATGACGATGGTATGCGGATAGGTGGCGAGGAACCCCTCCAGCCACAGCGCCGCCTCCAGGTCCAGGTGGTTGGTCGGTTCGTCGAGCAGCAGGATCTCCGGTTCCGAGAACAGCGCCGCCGCCAGCGCCACGCGCATCCGCCAGCCGCCGGAGAAGGAATTGCAGGGCAGGTTCTGGCGATCCTCGAAGATGCCGAGACCGGCCAGGATCGTCGCCGCCTTCGCCGGGGCCGCATAGGCGCCGATGTCGGCCAGCCGGGTCTGGATCTCGGCGATCCGCTCCCCGTTCGTTGCCGTCTCGGATTCCCGCAGCAGGTTGTGGCGCTCGGTATCCGCCGCCAGCACGGCCTCGATCGCCGGCAGGTTGCCGCCCGGCGCTTCCTGCGCGACCGAGTCGATGCGCGATCCGCGCGGCGTCTCGATGGCACCGCCCTCCAGCCCGATCTCCCCCAGCACGGCCCTCAGCAGGGTGGTCTTGCCGGTGCCGTTGGGGCCGACCAGCCCGACGCGATGCCCCGTCGGCAGGCGCACGCTGGCATTTTCCAGCAGTGTACGCCCGGCAATGCGGATGGTGATGTCGTCGAGGATCAGCATGAAAGAAGTCCGATTGGGGGGCCGGTGGCAGGGGTGCAATGGAAGCCGACGGCAGAACCGTCACTCAGGCTGCAACCCGCGTTATACGGACTGTGCCTCGCCTTGCAAGGCACACCGCGACAATGGGTGACAGCCATGGCCGTTGCAGTCCGCCCGGCCCCGAGCTATGCAGCGCGCAATCATCACCCCGATTCCGGCGCGAAACCCGCGCCCAACGCCTGAACGAAGGACATTCATCATGGCTCTGGAACGCACTTTCTCGATCATCAAGCCCGACGCGACCCGCCGCAACCTGACCGGCAAGGTCAACAGCCTGATCGAGGCCGCCGGCCTGCGCATCGTCGCCCAGCGCCGCATGCATCTGACCCGCGCCCAGGCCGAAGGCTTCTACGCCGTGCATGCGGAACGCCCCTTCTTCGGTTCGCTCTGCGATTTCATGACCTCCGGCCCGGTCGTCGTGCAGGTGCTGGAAGGCGAGAACGCCACCGCGAAGTCCCGCGAAGTCATGGGCGCCACCAACCCCGCCGATGCCGCCGCCGGCACCATCCGCAAGGAATTCGCCGAGTCCATCGAAGCCAATTCCGCCCACGGTTCCGACAGCCCGGAGAACGCGGCGATCGAGATCGCCTACTTCTTCTCCGAGATCGACATCGTCGGCTGACGAGCATCTGCACCGGCCCGCGGGGACACCGTAAAGGGTCCCGCGGGCCGGTGCAGCGCCTCCGAACAGGAGACCATGGCCATGACCACACCCGTTGAATACGACGACGCCGGCCCCGAGGTGCGGGCCGTCTACGACGAGATCATGGCCCTGCGCGGCGTCGCCGACGTCAACAACTTCTGGAAGTACCTGGCCCACGATCCGGTGGAACTGCGTTCCGTCTGGGAGACCCTGCGCGATGTCATGGCCGACGGCGCGCTCAGCCCCGAGGTGAAGGAGCTGATCTACGTCGCCGTCTCCATCGCCAATGGCTGCGACTACTGCGTCGCCAGCCATGGTGCCGCCGCCAGCGCCAAGGGCGCCTCGGCCGAGATGATGAACGAGATGCGGCGCGTGGTGGCCATGGCCTCCCGCACCAACGCCCTCGCCACCGCCCTGCGCGTGCCCGTGGACCCGCAGTTCCAGGACTGACCGACGCCCCCTTCCCCCCCCGGTTCAGCGTGACCAGGCGCGCGTCACGTCACGCCGTCCCACCACCATCCCACGGCGCACGCGGACTTGATCCGCGTGCCCAGCCTTCCAGCGCTCTCGTGGCACACTGGGTACCCGGGTCAAGCCCGGGTACGCCGTCAGGGGTGAGGGCGGTTACACGGACCGGGCGTCAGTGCCAATTCTCAGTGCCGATCCTCAGTGACTCAGGATCTGGCTGAGGAACAGCTTGGTCCGCTCGCTCTGCGGGTTGTTGAAGAACTCTTCCGGCTCGTTCTGTTCGATGATCTGGCCCTGGTCCATGAAGATCACCCGGTTCGCCACCTGGCGGGCAAAGCCCATTTCGTGGGTGACGCAGATCATGGTCATGCCGGTTTCGGCCAGGTCGACCATGACGTCCAGCACTTCCTTGATCATCTCCGGGTCGAGGGCCGATGTCGGCTCGTCGAACAGCATGCCGATATGAGCCATGGCCGGTGGCCGGGCGATGGCGACGCGCTGTTGCTGCCCACCGGACAGATTGCCCGGATATTTGTCGATATGGTCGATCAGGCCGACTCGGTTGAGCAGGCTTTCGGCCCGCGCTACGGCTTCGTCCCGACTGCGGTTTAAGACCTTTTCCTGCGCCAGACAGAGATTTTCCCGGACCGACATATGCGGATAGAGTTCGAAATGCTGAAACACCATGCCGATGCCGAGACGTCGGGCGGCGGCAGGGGAGTCAATCTGAACCGGCTGACCTTCCCACAAAATCTGTCCTTCGTCAGGCTTCAGGACGCCGTAAACAATTTGCATCAGTGTGGATTTGCCTGCCCCGTTTTCCCCCAGCAGGGCATGGATTTCTCCGGATTTAACATCCAGAGCAATATGGTCGTTGGCGATGCAGCCGGGGAAACGTTTTGTGACCTGTGACAGCGTAAGCAGGGAGGGCGACGTCATGGTCGCTCCCTGTTCATTTCTGCCGTTCCCCTGCGCCCGACGAATGATGATGTCATTCCCGACC
>CAJYBQ010000410.1 GCA_913064755.1 uncultured Alphaproteobacteria bacterium | reverse complement strand
GCCCGCCCAGAACCTGCAATGACCGGTCGACGGTGCGGTAGATCGCCTCCGAACAGATCACCTTGGCCATGGAGCTTTCGCGCCCGCCGCGTTCGCCCTGGTCCAGCACCCAGGCGGTGTGCCAGATGGTCAGGCGCGACTGCAGGATATCCATCTCGTTGTCGGCAAGCTGGAACCCGACCCCTTCATGGTCGATCAGGGGCTTGCCGAAGGCCATGCGCTCACGGGCATATTCCGTGGCAATGTCATGGGCACGACGCGCGGCACCCAGCCAGCGCATGCAATGGGTCAGGCGCGCGGGCGCAAGGCGTACCTGCGCATAGCGGAAGCCCTTGCCGATCTCGCCCAGCACAGCGTCCCCGTCGACCCGCAGGTCGTCGATGTCCACTTCCGCATGGCCGCCGGTGAAGCTGGAATCCAGCGTGTCGAGCACCCGCACGATCTTCACCGCCGGGTTGGGCAGGGGAGTCATGAACATGGATGCGCCGATGTTCTCGCCCTTCTCGTCGACCGTATTGGCCATGACGATGCCGATGGAGGCGCCTTCGGCACCGGTGATGAGCCACTTGCGCCCGGACATGCGCCAGCCGTTGCCATCGGGCCGGGCGATGGTCTGCATGGCGGACGGATCGGAACCGGCACCCGGCGAAGGCTCCGTCATCAGGAAGATGGAGCGGGCGGAACCGTCGGCCAGCGGCTTCAGGTACTGGGCCTTCTGCGCCTCGGTCCCGACGTGATCCAGCAGGTGCATGTTGCCTTCGTCCGGCGCGGCGATGTTCAGCGCCACCGGACCGAGCATCGAATAGCCCGCTGCCTCGAAGATCACGGACTTGGTGCGGTGATCGGCACCCATGCCACCCCATTCGGTGGACACGTGGGAACTCAGCAGTCTCTCCGCCTTCGCCAGCGCCACCAGTTCATCGCGCAGGCTCTCGGACGGGCCATGCGAGCCGCGACGTTCGTCCTTCTCGAACGGCATGATCTTGTCGGCAATGAAGCGGGTGACCCGGTCCTTCAGTTCCTGCTGTTCATCCGTCAGCGCGAAATCGATCATTCCTGTTCCTCCCCCAGAATGTGTTTCCTTTCATCGTACATTCCGGGGGCAAGGTAAATGGCCGCGATGGTCAGCTGAACTTGGTCGGGCGGATGACCTGGACTTCCGATGTCGTGACGAAGCCGATCTGGTCGGCGTATTTCCCGATCAGCAGGTCCAGGATCGGTTCGCGGCGGTCTGCATCGACGATGCAGACGAAGTTCAGCATCTGGCCGACGTCGGTGATGTGGCCCGCGCGCGCCCACAGGGCATCCGCGCCGCGCCCGCCGATGGCGGAGAAGATCGTGTATCCGGACACGCCCTCCGCATCCAGCAGCCGCGCGATGCGTTCCTTCAGCGGGGCCTCGACCAGGATGTCCATCCGGATGCGGGTGAAGGTTTCCATCATCATCTCGTTCCTCATGCCAGGGCCTCGGCGACGGCAATGTAGATCGGTACGCCAAGGGTCAGGTTGAAGGGGAAGGTCACGCCCAGCGACAGGGTCAGGTAGATTGCCGGATTGGCCTGGGGCAAGGCAATCCGCAAGGCCGCCGGTGCCGCGATGTAGGATCCGCTCGCGGCCAGGGTCAGCAGCAGGGCCAGGCTGCCGGGTGACAGTCCGATCAGCAGCCCGATGGGCAGGGCCACCGACGCGCCCACCAGCGGCATGTAGAGGCCGACGGCGAGGGTGGCCGGCCCCAGTTTGCCGGCGCTGCCCCGCAGGTGCCGCCCGGCCAGCAGGCCCATGTCGAGCAGGAACAGGCAGAGCACGCCCTTGAACGGGGTGTCGATCAGCCCCGCGATGGTCCGGAACCCCGTGTCGCCGGATATCCAGCCGATGACGAAGGCCCCGACCAGCAGCACGATGGAACCGTTCAGCAGGATCTCGCGCCCCAGTTCGCCGGTGGACCGGTCCGACTTGCCCAGGTGGCGACTGGCGAGGAACAGGCCGACGATGATCGCCGGTGCCTCCATGGCGGCGGCGACCGCCACCATGTAGCCGTCATGGACCAGGCCGGCACCTTCCAGCGCCTGCGTTGCCGCGACGAAGGTCACGATGCTGATGGAACCGTAATGCGCCGCCACCGCGGCCGCATCGACACCGGAAAGCCCGGTTGCCACGCGCATCAGCAGGTAGGCGATGACGGGCAGCAGCGCGCTGAGCGCGATGCCAGCGAGCACCGCGAAGGCGATGTCCGGCCCCAGGCCGTGGCGTGCCACCTCCGCCCCGCCCTTGAAGCCGATGGCGAACAGCAGGTAGAGCGACATCATCTTCGCCGCAGCTTCGGGGATCGACAGTTCGGATCGCAGCAGCGCCGCGCCGACCCCCAGCACAAAGCAGAGCACCATGGGCGATGTCAGATTCGCACCGGCAATCGTGAGAAAATCCATTTTCCCGGCCTTCCGTCTCTATCGATCATTGTGGTTCGGGCGCCGGACACGCGCTGTCACGCAGTCGCGACCGTCCGGACCCGGCTTGTCAGAGCCTCGGGAAATCCGCGAAATCGCGGGCAACCGTCGACTGGACCATGTCCCCCAGGACGTGGAAGTCCTGCACGCGGGGTGACGTTCGTCGCCACGCCATGCCGATTGTCCGGTACAGGCCGCGACCGGTCAGGGACAGGGCCACAACGCCGCTTTCCTGGGCCAGGATGGTCTGAACGTAGAGGCCGGGCAGGAACGAGATGCCCATGCCGAGCGCCACCATCTGGCGCAGGGTATCCAGGCTGGTGCCTTCGAAATCGAACCGCAGACGCGCGCCGAATTCGGTGCAGAGCTGTTCCACCTGTTCATGCAACTGGTGCCCGCGTTCCAGCGCCAGCACGTCCTGCCCCTGCAGGTCCGTGCGTTCCAGGCTGCTCTTGCGTGCCAGCGGATGATCCTCCGCCACCACGACGTACAGCGGTTCCCGGAAGATCGGACGGCTGTCGATATCATGCCCGCGCAGGGGCAGTGGTGCGATGATCAGGTCGTGCACCCCGTCGACCAGCGCCGGGGCGAGCGCGTCAGGGACATCCTCGCGGACATACATCTTGAAGGCCGGGTGTTCGGCATGCAGGCCGGGCAACAGCCGGGGCAGCAGGAACGGTCCGATGGTCGGTGGCAGGCCCATCCGGATCGTGCCGCCCATCAATCCCTGCGCGATGGTGGCCACGTCGCGAATTTCCTGGGCGTGGCGCAGCATCTGGCGGGCGATCTGCTCGATCCGCCGCCCGGCATCCGTCAACAGCACGGCGCTGCGGCTGCGTTCCACCAGTTGCACGTCCAGCCGCTGTTCCATGGCGCTGATCTGGGCGCTGAGGGTCGGCTGGCTGACGCCGGTCTTTTCCGCGGCACGACGGAAATGGCGGGTTTCCGAAAGGGCGACCAGGTATTCGAGCTGTCTCAGGCTAGGCATGGCGATGTCCCTCCGGCAGGCACGGGCTGCTGGTTCGTCAACATATAATGGCTACGAAAAAGAACCATATACATAGATGAAAACTATTGAAACCCTTCTGCCTATCGATTGGATAGGAAACGCCGACGAGCCATCTATCGGCAGGGAACGCCACGGGGGCGTTTCGCATGATCGAGGAAGAGGGTACAGCGGGATGGCACAGGGTTTTTGGGGACGGGTGGAACGTTTCGCGGGGCAGGAGGCCGCGCCGGGCATCACCCTGATGCTCGCCGCCTTGCTGGCCCTGATCGTCAACAATTCGCCCCTGTCACCGTTCTACAGTGCCTTCCTGTCGGTGCCGATCGCGGTCCAGATCGGTGCGCTGGACATCGCCCAGCAGCTGCTGCTCTGGGGCAATGACGGCCTGATGGCCATCCTCTTCTTCCTCGTCGGGCTGCAGCTCAAGCGCGGGGGGGTGGCGGGTGAGCTGTGCAGGCCCTCCCGCGCCACTCCGCCCTCAGT
>CAJYBQ010000409.1 GCA_913064755.1 uncultured Alphaproteobacteria bacterium | reverse complement strand
ACCGGCGGGCGTCGGGGGGTGGGCGGGGGGGAGCGGACGCGGGGGGGAGCCGGGGAGGCGGCCGAGGCGCGGGGGCCCGACCTCGCCGCGCAGGTACATGTGGATACCGGCGAGGTGCCCGGCTTCATCATTCGCGAAGGCAGCCTGCGCGAGGAAGTCTTCCGGGTGATCTCGGAAGATGAATCCGTGCGCATCCGCGTGCTCGGCGCATCCGCCGATTCCTCGGACCCCGGTCCGCTGGTCCGGGCCTTTGCCGGTGAAATGTCGGGATCCCTGCGCATCCCGGTCACCATCGTGCCCGGCACCCTGACCAACGAGCAGATCGACCAGCTGAGCTGATTTCCGCACAGCCGGGGCCGGATCTTCCCTCGACCACCTGATTCTCGGGAGCACTGCCGCCAGGGGTGGAAGGCGGGCATGTGCGGGCGTCGGCAGTCGCGCCAGGTGACCTGCGCCCTCCCCCGTTAACGTCCTGTTAATCCGCTGCTGATTGAATACGCAGTGGAAATCTGTCTCCACATCGGAACATCTGGCACGCCCCATGGTCGGCATCTTCAGCAACAACAGCAACACCCGGACGATCACGCTGATCAACATCAGCACCGATCTGCTTGCGGGTGCGATGAACGCGAAGATCGCCGAACAGCAGGTCGGCAATTTCACCGCCCCGCGACAGTCGACGGGCAGCGCATTCGGGCCCGATGTCATCGCCCCCTGGGATCGTCCCGAATCATCCCTGACCCTGCCGGAAGGCCTGGGCGAGCAACTGGCGCGGTCACCGCTGTTCAGCCGCAACGACCCCGATGTGCTGACCAATGGCGGCAATGACACCAGCGAGAATCTCTTCAAGCTCTGGAAGGGGCTGAAGAAGATGCAGGAACTGGCGAACTTCGCCCTGAACGACAGCCGTTCCGAACGCCTGCTGCCGCAGCTGGATGCGCAGTTCAGCCGCTACCAGTCGGAAGTGAGCGACTTCCTGAACGCCAACAAGTTCGACGGCGTGAACGTGCTGCATGGCCCCCTGACCACGAAGGTGGAGACGGACGCCCGCATTCCGCGCGACCGCTCGGTCTACGAGGGACGGCTGCAGTTCTCCTCCACCGATGACGTGGTTGCCGGGCTGGACACCCAGACCAGGTTCGACATCAACATCGTCAAGAGCGACGACACCAACGTCGATATCGCCATCGACCTGTCGGAGATGGGCACGACGGAAAAGACCGTCGCCAATATCGTCAACCACCTGAACGAGAAGCTGGAGGCCGCGGAGGTCACGACCCGGTTCCGCACCAACCGCGATGATGACGGCCGGATCGGGCTGAAGATCGAACGCTCCATCCTCGAAACCGTATCCCTCTCGCCGGTGGACTCCGAAGCGGCGGTCTATGTCAGCGGTACATCCGGTGACGGCGATTTCGCCAAGGCCTCGCTGCGCAAGTTCACCGACATCGGCGCCACCCCGACCCAGAACTTCGACGTGAAGCAGGAAGCGGAGGACGGCGTCTCCGAAGCCTTTGCCACGGCGCTGGGGCCGAACGGGGAAGTCTATACCCTCGGCAATACCACCGGTGACGTCGGTGGCCAGGTCGTGGGCGGGGAACAGGACGTGTTCCTGACCCGGCATGACGCGGCGGGCAACGAGGTCTGGCGACGCCTGGTCGGCGCCTCCGGTTCTGCCGAGGGACTGGGCCTCGCGGTCGCCGCCGATGGCTCCATCGCGATCTCCGGCAAGGCCGACTCACCGCTGACCGAAGGCTCGCCCGACAACGGCATCAATACCTTTGTCAGCCTGTACGACGCGGATGGCGAAGCCGTCTGGACGCGCAACACCGGCCCCGCAGCGGCGGATTCCGGCTTCTCGGTGGCTTTCGACGATGCTTCCGGCGACGTGATCGTGGTCGGTGCAACGGCGGGCGCGTTGAGTGGCCAGACCCACAACGGCGGGCAGGATGCCTATGTCTCCCGCCTGTCCGCCAGTTCGGGCAGCCTGGTGGAACAGGTCCAGTTCGGTGACGCGGGCAACGAACTTGCCACCGCCGTGACCGTCAAGGACGGCGTGGTCTATGTCGCCGGGCAGGATGACAGCCAGGGTTTCCTGAAGACCTTCGACATCGACGACCTGTCCTCGGGGCCGGTGCTCGACACGACGATCGGGGGCGCGGGCGAGACCACGCGTGCCGCCGCGATCGAAGTCGATGACAGCGGCCGGATATTCGTGGCCGGCAATACCACCGACGCGACCTTCACCGGTGCCGGTGTCGACGGTCGCCTGACCCATTCCGGCAGCAACGACGCCTTCGTGGCGCGGTTCGACGGGACGACGGGCGCGATGGATTTCGGTGCCTACGTCGGCGGCGCCGGCAGTGACCAGGCCAATGGCATGGCGCTGGCCAACGGCGAGATCTACCTGGTCGGCGAGACCAGGGGCGAGTTGCAGGGCAACAACCTGGTCGGATCGCAGGATGGTTTCCTCGCCCGGCTGGACGCCAATGGTGCGCCGCAGTCGGTGACGACGATGAGCGGCATCAACGGCCATGCGACGCTGACAGGTATCTCCGTCGATGACAGCGGTGATTCCGTGCTGACCAAGCTCGGCCTCGGCCATGGCGATATCGGCGATCTCGGTTCCCTGACCGTGACTTCCAACAGCGCGGTGCGCCCGGGCATGTCGTTCACGCTCGCCATCGGCGACGGGCCGGAGCGGAAGATCGAGATCGAGGCCGATGATTCCATTCGCTGGGTCGCGTTCCAGATGAACCGCGTCCTCGGCCAGGACGGCATCGCCGAGGTGAAGAAGGACGGGGATTACGAATACCTGCGCATCACCGCGCGCGGTGACAACGAGGTCAGGATCGGCGGCGGTCCCGACGGTTTCGACGCGCTGCCCGGCCTCGGCCTGCGCGAAGGCTCGGTCTTCGGCAAGGAAGTGAAGGACGACGACAGTTTCTTCGCGCTCGGCTTCGGTTTCGTCAGCCTGAACACCGACCGCGAAGGCATCGAGGAAGCCCGCGATCACATGGGCTTTACCCTGCAGCAGGTCGAGAAGGCATTCGAGTTCCTGCAGAAGAAGGAAAAGGACCCTCTGGCCGCACGCCGGCTGGAGGCAGCGCTGGCCCAGCCCCCCGCGCACCTGCAGAAACAGATCGCGTCCTACCAGGCCGCCCTGTCGCGGCTGACCGGGCAGTAACGCCCGCCCCCTGAACGCGTCCCTGAACGAGATTGGCGGCGATTCCCGCCACCTTCCGGTTCAATAGGGCGCTTCGACCGGCCCCAGGCCGACATGGACGCTCTTGCTGCGGGTATAGAACTCCACCGCCGCATGGCCGTTCTCCCGCCCCAGGCCGGACTGTTTCACACCCCCGAACGGCATCTCGATCGGCGTCAGGTTGTAGGAATTGACCCAGACCGTGCCAGCCTGCAGCGCCGCCGCGACCCGGTGGGCACGGGACAGGTCGCGGGTCATCAGGCCGGCGGCCAGGCCGAATTCGGTGGCATTGGCGCGGGCCACGACCTCTGTTTCATCGTCGAAATCGAACACGGACATGACCGGGCCGAAGATCTCCTCCCGCGCGATCGCCATGTCATCGCGAACATCGGCAAAGATCGTCGGGCGCATGAAGGCCCCCCGGTCGAACAGGCCCCCGGTCAGGCGTTCCCCGCCGGTCAGCAGGGTTGCCCCGGCCGCCTTGCCCTTCGCCACGTAGTCCAGGACCTTGTCCATGTGCGCGGCAGAGATCATCGCGCCGACATGGGTCGCGGGGGCCGTCGGGCCACCGCCCACCCTGGCTTCCGTCCGCCGCCACAGTTTCGCAAGGCCCCCCTCCCGGCTGCTGTCGTGCCACCAGCCGCGGTGGCTCACGGCGCACGCCCACCCGCGCGCAGGCGAGCTGCCTCCCGCTGCCGCCCCACGCCCGCCACCCGCGTGCAGCCCGGC
>CAJYBQ010000408.1 GCA_913064755.1 uncultured Alphaproteobacteria bacterium | reverse complement strand
GTCGGTCAGCAAGATGTGGGGGGCGGAGACATCGATGTCCGGGTTGTGGGCCTGGAAACGCGGCCAGATGATCCCGTTCTCGTTTGGCGGGATTACCAGTCTCTTGTCTTCACGCAGGTGGGACCGCATCCGGATCGACGCAATGCCGGAATTCTGGTCCGCCTTGGAGATGATGATGCCCTTGGAACCATGCACCAGCCGGATCAGCTCGATGCCGAGACTGACATAGACTTCCTGGTTCTTCGGATCGTTCGGTGGCCCGACACGGGTCAGCGACGGCACCCGCCGGACCACACCATCCGTGCTCGGGTCGGTATTGAAGATGCCGAAGCCCGGCGCGGCTTCCTGCAGGATGGGATTGTTCTCGGTCAGTTCGAAATAGAGCGGCAACCAGGACTTGCCGGGCCCGTTCTCCTCCCGGATGCGCGCGCCACGGGGCAGCTTGCGGTCCTTCCCCTCAACCTTCTGGTATGACGTGGTCCCGCCCAGCACTGTCACACTCTGTTTCAGGACTGCGGCGAGCTGTGCATCCGTGTTCGGCAGCGTCTTCAGCGCGGCCGCGACCTCCGCCGGCAACTGCGCGTTCTGCTGGCTGTAGATGGTCGGCGACAGCCGGTCGAATTCGGGGAAGGTGACGTCGAACGCGATGCCCTTGGCGCCAAGCTGCGACAGGACCTGGATCATCACCGCGATCTGGTAGCGCGACCAGGGCCACTGCCCGACCGCTGCCAGGCTCTTTTCATCGATGTCGACGATTGCGGTATGGCGTGCGGGCGGCACGTAGTCATCGAATTTCTGGAACTGGTCGAACCAGATGTTCTCTCGCACGAAGCGGGAGATGTTGGGATCTTCCACCCGGACCCACAACAGGGCCGCCAGGACGATGAAGGCGATCCACCGTTGACCAAAGAACTTGCCCAGCTTTCTCATCATGACCTTCCCGCCCCCCTTCAGGCGATCGGTGTCACGTCAGCCCCCCGACCGCGTGACCTAATCGATGTTCACCCGATGGGCGAAACTGTCTCCGTCCGAAATGACGATCTGACCGTAACCGAGCATCTTCGCCAGATCGAAGAAGGTGAATATGTCTTCCACCTTGAGTTCCCGGAACAATGGCGTCCCGCGTGCCGTTGCCGTCAACTGCGCCAGCAGGGCGCGGGCCTGGTATATCGTGCGAAATCCGCTGTCACCGGTCGAAACGATGATCAGCTTCGTGGCGTCTGTCCCCTTGGCGAAGACCACGAAGGTCGGCCAGTAGGGACGGGCGAGCTGTTCCGCGGTCAGGCCGGTGATGAAGCCCAGCCGTTTTCCGCGATCCGTGTTCACCAGCGTCTCGGCGCGACTGACATAGGTCTCCATGGTCACCGGCCCCGGATAATAATACCCCTCGTGCCGGTCCTCTTCCGCTTGCGCGGCGGGGACGATGAAAAGCAGGGCAGCGGCAAGGATGCCTGCGAAACGCGAAAGGTTGATGCTCATGCCCGGATGATCGCCCGCCTGATCATCGCACGCAAGCAGTGACGGTCACTGGTTTGCTGCGGAACCGGCGCTATACTTCCGCCAGCCCTACAGGAACTGGCGGGCGACGGGGTTTGAGGGGACACCGCATGGCTTTCGAGCGCATTGCATTCAGTTCGGCACCGACACCCGGTGCCGAAGCGGCCATCGACGCGCTCAGAAAGCGCTATGGCGATACCCACATCGACGAAGCGGACGTGGTCGTCGCCCTTGGCGGTGACGGCTTCATGCTGCAGGCGATGCACAATTTCATGCATCGCGACATACCGATCTACGGCATGAATCGGGGAACCATCGGCTTCCTGATGAACCAGTATGCCGAAGACCAGCTGCTGGAACGGCTGGCAAACGCGACGATGGCGCAGATTCATCCCCTGCGCATGGTGGCAATCCCGGAATCGGGCGGACGCCAGGAAACCCTGGCCATCAACGAGGTCTCGCTGCTGCGCCAGACCCGGCAGGCGGCGAAGATCCGGATCGAGATCGACGGCCGCGTGCGGATGGAGGAACTGATCTGCGACGGCGTCCTGCTCGCCACGCCCGCCGGCAGCACCGCCTACAACCTCTCTGCCCACGGGCCGATCCTGCCGCTGACCGCCGGGGTCCTTGCCATGACGCCGATCAGTGCCTTCCGGCCACGGCGCTGGCGCGGTGCCCTGCTGCCCCGCGGTGCGGAAGTGACGTTCCACGTGCGGGAGATGTTCAAGCGTCCGGTCAGTGCGGTCGCGGATACCTTCGAGGTCCGACATGTTCAGGAAGTCCGGGTCAGCGAGGCGCTGGATGTCACCATGCGCCTGCTGTTCGATCCGGAACACAGCCTGGAAGAACGCATTCTGAACGAACAATTCGTTCCCTGACGATGGCCAGCGTGACGCCGGAACGGATCGCCCACGCGTTGCGCTATCCGTTTGACCCGCCGCATCGGGCCTATCATTTCAGCGCCGGCCGGATGGAAGATGCGAGACCCTTCGACCCCGGCACGCGCCATGCGGTGGTGGCATCGGGATCGAACGGTGCGCCGGACCGGCTGCGGGAGAAGTTCGGTGACTCTGCCGACGTGCCCGTCACCTACGGCATCATCCACGACCTGGTGCCGGTCTTCGCGGCGCGCGTCACGGCCTATGGGTCGGTCCCTGCCACACTGGCCGTCGTGCCCGGTGCCAGGGCCGGAGTTCACGTCACCTGGCTGACGGATGATCAACTGGCGACCATGCATGCAACGGAATCGTTAGGCGTCGGATACGCCTATTGCCGCCTGGATGAATTCGGCTTCGAGGCGACGGGGCATCATCCCCCTGCCCCGCTGCATGCCTATGTCAGCCTGCACGGGGCGCTGGTGGCGGCGGGCAGTTTCCTTCCGCTGGCAGATGTCTCCCAGGCCGACGCGCAACGCCATGTCATGGCGCACATGCAGTTCCGTGGCGAGATCGCGGATTTCGTCGGCCGAAACCTCTCCGATCCCGCGCATCGGGCGGCGGCGAACAGGGCCGCCGCGGCCGCCGGGAGCACGCTGACCGACCGGCGGCTGGTGCGTATTGCCTGACCTGTCAGGGGGTTGGCGGAAATCGGGGGTTTCCCGTGACCTGCAAAGCGAACCGCACAAGCGGGATGCATCGGCTTTCCGGCGGCCCGAAACAGGTGTGTGCAAATAATACCGCATACAGATGCCATTGTTTGCAAAGCGGTTTTTTCCCTTGACGTGCAGTTTGGCGCTGACTAGAAGCGCGAACTTCAAGACACGTTTTATCGGGAACCGGGACGGCCCGGGGATCCTGCGAGAGGCAGAAAATCATGAAAACCTATTCTGCCACACCGGCTGATATCGAGAAGAAGTGGATTCTGATCGACGCCGAGGGTGTGGTCCTGGGTCGTATGGCGACCTTCATCGCGAACCGCCTGCGCGGCAAGCACAAGGCCAGCTTCACCCCGCACATGGATGATGGCGACTATGTCATTGTCATCAATGCGGAAAAGGTCGCCATGACCGGCGACAAGAAGCAGGACAAGATCTATTACTGGCACACCGGTCATCCGGGCGGCATCAAGCAGCGTACGGCCCGTGAAATCCTCGAAGGCAAGTTCCCGGAGCGTGTCGTGCAGAAAGCCGTCGAGCGCATGATCCCGAGCGGTCCGCTGGGTCGGCAGCAGTTCAAGAACCTGCGTGTCTATGCCGGTTCCGAGCATCCCCATGCCGGAGCACAGCCGGAGGTCATCGACCTCAAGCCGCTCAACAGAGATCGGAAGAGCACACGTCTGAACTCCAGTCACATTCCTTTATCTCGTATGCCGTCTTCTGCTTGAAAAAAAAATGGGAAACAGTGATAGACTCTTGCTAAACCACAGTCCCGTTCTGTCGATGATACATCTCATGAATATGCTGACTTCAAGTACTTACGTCATCATTCAACGAATAGTCA
>CAJYBQ010000407.1 GCA_913064755.1 uncultured Alphaproteobacteria bacterium | reverse complement strand
GACGTTGGAGGAAGAGGAGCGGGTGCCGGCCTGCGTCTCCACCTGTCCTGCCGGTGCCAGGCACTTTGGTGACTTCAACGACCCGAATTCTGCGGTATCACAACTTGTTGTAGAGCGTCTCGGCTATGACCTGATGCCGGAGCAAGGCACCAGCCCGGTGAACAAGTACCTGCCGCCCCGCAAACGCACCAGCCTGCCGACACCCGCCGCGCGTGCCGACGAAGGCCCGCCGCTGACCGGGTTCTGGAAGTGGCTGGACGGCGCGCTGGAGAAGGTCGGATGAAGCCCGCGTTCTCCGTCATCTTCTTCACCGTCCTTTCCGGTACCGGCTATGGCCTGATCGTCTGGCTGGCGGCGCTGGGCCTGGTCGCGCCGGATCTCGGCATTGCGCGGGTGGGCTATCCGCTGGCTTTCGTCATGATCAGCGCCGGGCTGTTGAGTTCCACCCTGCACCTGAAGTCCCCGGCCCGTGCCCGCCACGCCTTGAGCCAGTGGCGGACAAGCTGGCTCAGCCGCGAAGGCGTTGCCGCCCTCGCCACCTTCGTCCCCATCTGCGCGGTCATCTGGGGCGCGTTCATGGATGCCGCGATCTGGCATGTCGCCGCCGTGCTGGCCGCCCTGGGGGCGCTGCTGACCGTTGCCTGCACCGGCATGATCTACCAGTCCATCCGCGCGGTCCGCGCCTGGGCGACACCGCTGACCAGCATCGGCTACCTGCTGGCTGCACTGGCGGGCGGCGGGGTTGCCGCCCTGGCACTCTGGACCACGGTGGCAGGGACAACCGGCATGGCCACGACCATCGTGACCGCCGCGCTGCTGCTGGCCCTGATGGGCACGAAGATCCAGTGGTGGCGCAACCTGGAACGTCCCGGCGGGTCCACAATCGGCACGGCCACCGGGCTTGGCGACGCCGCCGACGTCAGCCTGTTCGAGCGACCGCATGTGACGGAGAACTGGCTGACCGACGAAATGGGCTTCCGGGTGGCACGAAAGCACGCCGGTCGCCTGCGGCGGATGGCGCTGGGGCTGATGATCGTGCTGCCGGTGCTGATCCTGCTTATGGCCAGCGGCATGCCCCTGCTGGCCCCGCTTGCCGTGCTTTCGTTCCTGCTGGGCGCATTCGTGGAGCGCTGGTTGTTCTTTGCCGAGGCCCGGCACGCGGTCAGCCTGTATTACGGCGCTAGCCATGCGTGACCGACATGGGTCCTTAAGGGAACCGTAGGGAATGCCCGGCATCCTTGGCCCGTCACACACGTGCGCGGGATCAGATGCAGCCAATTCGAGACATGAAGGACGTCGGGGACAGCCGTCAGCGCATGAATGCGCAGATTGCCGAAACGGGCAAGCTGTCAGGGACAGACGATGCCGAACGACGGCTGCAGGATTTTGCATCAGCGGCATCAGACTGGTTCTGGGAACTGGATGCCGATCTCAAGTTCTGCTGGTTGTCAGCACGCATGGAAGACATCCTGGGTGTGACCCAGGTCGACTTCCTGGGCCGCAGCCCGCGCGACATCCTGAAATACGGCAACGTCCTGTTCGACGAGATCGTGACCGAGCGGGACTGGTGGGATCATATCGACGTTCTCGAGCGACATGAGCCATTCCGCGGTTTCGTGTTCCCGCGACGGCATCCGCAGAAGGAAAGAATCTACCTGTCGATCAGCGGCACGCCAGTGTTTGCCAGCGACGGAAGCTTCAAGGGCTATCGCGGCGGCGGCCGTGAGGTGACCCGCGAGATCCTGATCGAGCGGGAACTGCTCCGCGCCAAGGAAGAGGCCGAACAGGCCAGCCTGGCGAAGACCGCCTTCCTGGCCAACATGAGCCACGAACTGCGAACCCCGCTGAACGCGATCATCGGTTTCGCCGAACTGATCGAACAGGAGATCATCGGCCCCATCGGCAACACTCGCTACGCCGGATATGCAGGCGACATCCGCCAGAGCGGGCGTCACCTGCTGGCCATCATCAACGATATCCTGGACATCGCGAAGGTCGAGGCCAGCCACATCGAACTGGCCGATGACGCGATTCCGCTGGCCGACCTGATCGACGCCGCCATGACGAACGTCCGCCCCCAGGCCAGCAAGAAGCAGGTCGACCTGGACATCCGCGTCCCCGACACCGACCGCGCCCTGCATTGCGATGAGCGGCGCATGGGCCAGATCCTGGTCAACCTGCTGTCGAATGCGGTGAAATTCACGAACCCCGGCGGTCGTGTATGCGTCGAAGCCAGCTTCGATGACGACAGCAACTGCACCATATGCGTGACCGATACCGGTATCGGCATGTCGGCGAACGAACTGAAACTGGCGCGGCAACCATTCGGGCAGGCGGCCTATCACACCACCCGCGACCATGACGGCACGGGGCTGGGGCTGAACATCGCCGACAGCCTGTGTCGCCTGCACGGCGGCACCCTGACGATCGAGAGCACGCCCGACGTCGGCACCTGTGCCACCATCAGGCTGCCGACACGCATGTAGTCGGCAGGGCTTCTGCACTTCGTTGTCGAACCCGGCATCCAGCGGCGCCATCGAGGCACCCGGTTGCCGGCACGCGGATCAGCGGCGACCGAACAGGCCGGAGAACCAGGATTTCTTGGGCGCGCGGGTTTCCAGCCGGCCGTCGGCGATCTGCGGCTGCGCACCGCCGTCCAATCTGTCCATCCGCTGGGCCAGGCGCTGTACTGCCCGTTCCACCGGACCAAGGCCGCCAGGCCCGGCGTCTTTCAGATCGCGCATTTCGCTGCGCAGTTCGGCCATCTCGCGCCGCAGGTTCTTCACCTCGGCAGCCAGCGCAGCGGTATCGGAACCGGGTTCGGTGGCCATCTCACGCAGATGATCCCGACGGACATCGGGCGCCGTGCTGCGCCTGGTCGCGGGCAGACTGTCGGATTGCGGCATGGTGCCCTCTTCCGCCCTGGATGCTTCGCCACGACGCCGCGCCGACTGGCGCGCGTGCGGCCTTGGCGCAGGTTCGGGCGCAGGATCAGGCGTCGGCTCGGACGGGGTTTCGGCCACGCGCCGGGACGCGGCTTCGCGCACGGACTCCGCTGCGGGTTCCGGTGTGAAACGAACCTCCGGCGCGGGCGCGGGTGCGGGCGGACATCTACATGCTCCCTGCGCCGGCCTTGATCTTCGTCGTCTGCGCCAGCCCCCATGTCAGCGGCGTCACGGTCTCGGCGCCCCAGCTTTCCCCGGACCAGACAGAGTCGAAGCGGAGCCTCTCCGCTTCCAACACCTTCTTCATGTCCGGGCCGCCGGCCGAACCGTCGTATTTCAAAAGCATGCCGAGCCGCATGGCGTCTTCCCCACTGAAATTTTTTGTCGCCGGATGATAGGCTGAGGTCCGGCAACGCTCAAAGCGCCTGTGAACGGCGCCAAACAGGCGGCGCCTCTTGCGGGCCGCGGGCGGCTCGGGCTGGGGCCGCGGGGGGCCCGGGGCGCGTTGAGGGTGAACGGCAGCAAGCAGACGACCGAAGCGTGGCTCGAGGGCGCCCCGCTGCGCCCGACGTGGATCGAGCTTCCCAAGCGCGTCCGCCTCAGCGAGCTGGAGATCCAGGTGCTCGATGTCGTGCCCGGCCGGGAGTTCGCGGCCGAGGCGGGCTTCGCCGAGGTTCGTCTGCTCGATCGGCGCTGACGGGCCGCGTTGCCCCGCGAGGCCATCGGCTAGCATGTGACGCTCGAGACGCGGGCAATCCGCCCGACCGTCCTGCTTCCCAACCAAGAGTGGAGCCTGACCCATGGTGACTCGCCGCATCGACGCCGCGACCGCGACCACGCTGACGATCGATGGACGTGAGCTGCTCTCGTTCGCGGGGACGAGCTACCTCGGCCTCGGTCATCACCCGGCTGTCTTCGATGCCGTCCGGGAAGCGCTCGGTCGCTGCGGCCTCACGGCAGGGGCGGCGCGCGTCCCCAGCCGCAACTTCGCCGCG
>CAJYBQ010000406.1 GCA_913064755.1 uncultured Alphaproteobacteria bacterium | reverse complement strand
CTGCCTGGCCAGGCGGCAAGCGTGCGGTCGAAGTAGCCGCCGCCGTTTCCCAGGCGGTAGCCTGCGGCGTCGAAACCCAGGACCGGCGCCAGCAGAATGTCGGGACGTACCTGTTCCCGTGACGACGCGGGAACGGGAATGTTCCAGAATCCCTTCTCCAGCCTGTCTGCCGGGTGCCATTGCCGGTAGATCAGCGGCCGGTCCCTCTGCACCACCACCGGCAGCGCGCAGGTTCCGCCCCGTGCAACGATGGCATCCGCCAACGCGCGCAGCCCCGGCTCCCCGCGGATGGGGGCATAGAGGCCGACGCAGAGGCCCTGGCGTGGTGCGATGAGCTGCAGGAGCTCCCCGGCAATCCGGTCATCGGCCTCACTGCGCTGTCGGCCCCGGATGGCCAGGCGCAGTGCCAGCAATCGCTCGCGTTCGGCGCGCCGCCAGCGGGCCACGTCGGATTTTCCCGTCTGATCGGTGGGGGATCGCAGCCCGGACCAGGCCGGGTCGACTTCATGCATGAAGCATGGTGGCGAGGCATAGTCAGCCTGTTCATGCCTGTCGCCGGTCATTGGTGCGTTCCCCTTCGCTGGCAGACCGTGGTTATTGCCCTTGAATGGTGAGCCAGCTTGACCGTCGATGCCAATGCAATGGGCAGCAGTCAGCCATGCGCGTGCCTTGCCACGGTTGCGACAGCCGATGCAGGATGCCCTGGCCAGGTGGCGGTGCGAACAGCCCGAAAGCAAGGCACGCCGCCTGGATTGTCGATGTGGAATACGGGGAGGTTGCACACGGATGACACTCGAATTCGGTATCTCGCTCAGCCTGCAGGCCAACCAGGCGGCAGGGGAGACATCGGCGCAGGTCTATGGCGAGGCGCTGGAGCTTGCGGCAGAAGCAGGCAGGCTCGGCATCGACAGCATCTGGGTCAGCGAGCATCACGGGGAAGCGGATGGCTATTGTCCGTCGCCCATCGTCGCGGGGGCCGCGCTCGCCATTGCCGCGCCGACCTGTCGTATCGGGCAGGCCATCGCGATCGCGCCCCTCTACGGCCATCCCATGCGGCTGGCGGAGGACCTGGCGGTCCTGGACAACATCTCTGGTGGTCGCGCGGAAATCGGGCTGGGGCAGGGATATCGGCCGGAGGAATTCCGTGCCATCGGTGCAGATTACCGGCGGCGCACACGCGCGTTCGAGGAAGCGCTGGAGGTGCTCGGCCGAGCCTGGACGGGGGAGCGTTTCGACTACGACGGCGAGATCTATCAGTCGCAGGGTGCCCGGCTGTGTCCGGCACCGCTTCGACCCGGTGCACCGCCGTTGTGGATCGGTGCGGCGGCACCGGTATCGCGGGCCCGTGCCGTGCGTCACGGTGGCGGTCTGGTCATCTCGCCCCTGGTCGAGACCGCGCATGCCGCCCGACAGTTTCACGACTTCGATGCGGAAGCCGCGCACCAGGGCCGCCCGACACTGCCGCACGCAATCCTGCGCGAGGTCTTCTTCGGCAGTTCCGCCGCCGATGCTCTGGCGCGCCACGCTGCCACCATAGACCTGGTGTATCGGGAGCAATATGCGCCGGAGCGGACGGGTCTGACCTGGCGAGACCCGCGGACGGGAGAACGCCGCGCGATGACACGCGATGACCCGGACTATCTCTCGGCCGCCTTCGTGGCCGGGCGCTGGCTGGTGGGACAGCCGGAAACGATGGTGGCGGAGATCGTTGCGGGGCAGGCCGCGATGAAACTCGACCGGCTGGTCTGGCAGCCGAAACTGCCCGGAACGCCGCTGAAGGACGCCGTGGAGAACCTGGAGATCATGGCGCGGGACGTGATCGCGCCGGTCCGGTCGCGGCTGACTTCCCGATCAGAGCCTGCCAAGGGGGAGACCACGACATGATACCGAACCAGCCACGCAGCCCGTATCTGACCGACGATCACGAGGCCTGGCGCGATACCGTGCGACGCTTCACGGAACGCGAGATCGAACCGCACGTGGAGGAATGGGAGGCCGCCGAGTGCCTGCCCCGCGACCTCTATCGCAAGGCCGCCGACATGGGCTTCTTCGCCGCGCATTATCCCGAGGACGTGGGTGGCCTGGGACTGGACGTCTTCTACATGATCGTTGCCAGCCAGGAGATGGCGCGGGCCGGGGCAGGGGGCGTCAGTGCCAGCCTGGGCAGCCATGCCATCGGCCTGCCCCCCGTCGTGCGCGCCGGCTCGGATGCCTTGAAGAAGCGCGTTGTGCCCCAGGTGCTTGCCGGGGAGAAGATCATGGCGCTCGCGATCACGGAGCCCTCGGGTGGTTCCGACGTCGCGAACCTTATGACCACCGCCCGCCGGGAGGGTGACCATTACATCGTCAATGGCTCCAAGACCTTCATCACGTCGGGCATGCAGGCGGACTTCATTACCGTTGCCGTGCGAACCGGCGGGCCGGGCATGGGCGGGGTTTCGCTGTTGTTGCTCGAAGGCGGCATGGAGGGGTTTTCCCGCACGCCGCTGCGCAAGATGGGCTGGCATGCTTCCGACACCGCGACGTTGTATTTCGACAATGTACGGGTGCCGGTGGGCAACCTGATCGGGGAGGAGAACCAGGGTTTCCGCATCATCATGCAGAACTTCAACTACGAACGGCTGATGATGGCGGCGGGCTGCACCAGCTTTGCCCGCGTCTGTTACGACGAGACCGTGGCCTATGCGCAGGAACGCCAGACCTTCGGCAAGCGGCTGATCGATCACCAGGTGGTGCGCCACAAGCTGGTGGACATGGCCATGCGCATCCACGCGACGCAGGCCATGCTTGAATCCCTGGCCTGGCGCATCACGCAGGGCGACAACCCTGTCGCCGAGATCTGCATGTTGAAGAACCAGGCCACCCTGACCATGGAATTCTGCGCCCGCGAAGGCGTCCAGACCCTGGGCGGCGCCGGGTACCTGAAGGGGCCGAAGGTGGAGCGCATCTATCGCGAGGTCCGGGTCAACGCCATCGGTGGTGGCGCGGAAGAGATCATGCGCGATCTGGCGGCGAAGCAACTGGGATTCTGAGCGGCAACGGCAGCGGGTGCGGCGGATACGGATTCCGGAACCAGCGGGCGCCGAAGTGCTGGCTGCACTGACGGGCGATCCGGCGACCCGTCCCCCGCGTTGTCATTCGCCCGCGAGACGCCTTCCGGCTGACCGGCAGAAGTACCGGGAACGGAAAAGGGGCGCCGCAATCGATGCGACGCCCCTTTTCGTGTCTGTCGTCCAGGTCAGGTGCCGGTGCGGCCCGGGGGCTGCACCGGCAGGCTGATCAATGAGCCAGAACGGCCAGCAGCAGCAACGCGATGATGTTCGTGATCTTGATCATCGGGTTGACGGCCGGGCCGGCAGTGTCCTTGTACGGGTCACCAACGGTATCACCGGTGACGGACGCCTTGTGCGGCTCGGAACCCTTGCCGCCATGGTTGCCGTCTTCGATGTACTTCTTGGCATTATCCCATGCACCGCCACCAGCGGTCATCGAGATCGCGACAAACAGGCCTGTCACGATAACGCCCAGCAGCATCGCGCCCAGTGAGGAGAACGCGGCCGACTTGCCGGCGATCATCAGAATCACACCGAACACCACGATCGGCGCCAGAACCGGCAACAGCGACGGGATAATCATTTCCTTGATCGCCGCCTTGGTCAGCAGAACGACGCAGGGCCCGTCTTCGGGCTTGCCGGTGCCTTCCATGATTCCGGGGATCTCACGGATCTGACGACGAACTTCGTCGATCATGGCACTGGCAGCGCGGCCCACGGCTTCCATGGTCATGGCGCTGAACATGAAGGGCAGGATGCCACCGAGGAGGAGACCGATGAGGACGCCCGCGTTGCTGACGTCGAAAGCGAGGTCAACCGCCTTCGTGCCCTCAAAGGTGATCAGGCCGGTCGCACCGCGCTCCTGACCCTTCGCGAGGAGAGCCTCAC
>CAJYBQ010000405.1 GCA_913064755.1 uncultured Alphaproteobacteria bacterium | reverse complement strand
ACGATATTGGCGTCGGTCACCGCCGCCGGTCCGCCGCGCCCATCGCCGGCCGGACCCGGCATGGCACCGGCACTGTCCGGTCCGACACGGGCGCGTTCGCCGTCAAAGGTCAGGATCGAACCGCCCCCGGCGGCGACGGTGTGCACGGCCATCATTGGCGCGCGCAGCCGGTGTCCGGCGACCAGTGTCTCCTGGACGCGGTCATACTGCTCGCCATCATAGCGCGAGACATCGGTCGAGGTGCCGCCCATGTCGAGTGTCAGGAGATTGCCGTATCCGGCGCGGGCGGCCTGGCGCGCAGCCCCCATGACTCCCGCCGCAGGTCCTGACAGCAAGGCGTTCACGGCGTTCGAACGCATCGCTTCGGCGGGCAGACGGCCTCCGTTCGATTGCATGACCGAGAACCGGCCCGTGTGCCCCGGGCGGGTCGGTTCATCGCCGAAACGGCCCAGGTAGGCGTCGATCACCGGCTGCACGTAGGCGGCGAGAGCCGTGGTCGAGGCACGTTCGTATTCGCGGAATTCCCGGCAGACATCGGACGACACCGTGACCTTCAGGTTCTGGAACCGCTTTCGCACGGCATCGGCCACCGCCTGTTCGTGCGCGGGCTCGACATAGGCATTCAGCAGGCAGATCGCCACCGCGCCGTAATCATCCTCCGCCTCCAGCCGCGCCGCGATGCGGGCCAGGGTGGTTTCCATGTCCAGCGGGTCGACGACGGCACCGGCGGCATCGATGCGTTCGGGCGCCTCCACCACGTCGCGGCGGCGCACCACCGGTTCAGACTTTCGATAGAACAGGTCGTAGATGCGGCGGCGGTTGTGGCGCTGGATGAACAGGATGTCGCGCGTTCCCTCCGTCACCACCATCAGCACCCGCGCGCCCTTGCGCTCCAGGATCGCATTGGTGGCGACCGTGGACCCGTGCACCAGATCATCCACCCGCGCCAGGTCGAGCCCGGCACTGTCGATGGCGTTCAGCGCGCCCTCGTCGGGACGCGCAGGCGTGGATGGCACCTTCGTGACCAGCAGGCGACCGTCATCGCCAATGGCCACCAGATCCGTGAACGTTCCCCCGACCTCGACACCAACCCGCATCTGTCTCGACTCCCCCTGTGTGCGGGAAGGGTAGGCCAGCGGTCGCCCCCATGGGAAGATGGCGCGAGGGGATTCGCCGGGAACAAGGGGCTGCCATGCACCGCGCGTGGGTGATCGTGATTCTGTGTGCGCTGGTGGTGGGCTGCTGTCTCGGCCTCGCGCGTTTCGCGTTCGGCATGCTGTTGCCCGGCATCAGCGCCGACGTGGGCCTGGATTACGCCCAGGGCGGCCTGCTCGGCACCAACTATTTCATTGGCTACCTGGTCATGGTGCTGGGCGTGCCGCGCATCGTCCGGGTGGCGGGGCAGCGACGGATGATCCTGTTCGGACTGCTGGTCCTGACCACGGGCATGGCCGGCATGGCCTTCTCCAGCAGTTTCAACTGGCTGCTGGTGCTCTACACGCTGACCGGGATGGGTGCCGGCGGGGCCTATGTTCCAGCGATGAGCCTGGCATCCAGCTGGTTCGAGGCATCGCACCGGGGGCGCGCAGCAGGCACCATGCTTGCCGGGGCGGGCATCGGCATCGTGCTTTCCGGCTTGCTGGTGCCGACCCTGCAGGCGCAGGCCGGTTTCGCGGGCTGGCAGGTTGGCTGGTTGCTGTTTGCCGCCATCGCTGCCGTGACGCTGATCCTGTGCACCATCGCGCTGAGGGACCATCCGGCCCATGTCGGCCTGACACCCTATGGCGTGCCCGCCCCGCCAGCCGCAGCAGGTGGCCCGAAACCCCGGCGCAGCTGGCTGGTGCTGCTGCACCTGGGGGTGATCTATGCCTGCTACGGCCTCACCTACATGACCTACACCACGTTCATCGTGACAACGCTGATCGATGAACGCGGCATGGATGCGGGACAGGCGGGCCAGTTCTGGAGCGTTGTCGGGTTCTGCTCCATCTTCTCCGGCACCCTGTTCGGCGGCCTGTCGGATCGCATCGGACGACGCGGCGGGCTGATGGCCGCATCCCTGGCGCAGGCGCCCTCGTTTGCGCTGGTTGCAGGCGATTTCGGCGAACTCGCGCTCTATGGCTCCATCGTCTGCGTCGGCCTCTCGGCCGGGAGCATCCCGACGATCAGGGCCGCCGCCGCCGGGGACCAGGTGGGACCGGAAAGGGCCGCAGGCGCCCTGGCCGTCATCACCCTGATCTTCGCGGCGGGACAGGCGGCCGGCCCCGTGGGTGACGGGGCACTGGCGGAATGGACAGGCCGTTTCGGCCCCGGTTTCGCCGCCTGCGCCGTCGTGGCCATCATCGCGGTCGCCCTGTCGGCCTTGTTGCCGGCCCGGGGCCGTAACTGAATCGTCGGATGGTGGACAGGGAGTGAAGGAAAGCGGGCGCGGACCGGTTTCAGATGTGCCGCACGACTATTTCCGGCGCGGCGGACGGCCCATGACGCGGCGACCGAACAGGCTGGCGGTCAGGTCGCGCATCAGCCGGGCGGTCATGCCGCGATCATCCAGGTAGGGATTGATCTCCGCCAGGTCGACGGAGGTGACAAGGCCACTGTCATGCAGCAGTTCCATGATCAGATGTGCCTCCCTGACCGTGGCACCGCCGGGCACCGTGGTGCCGACACCGGGCGCGATGTCCGGGTCCAGGAAGTCCACGTCCAGGCTGACATGCAGCAGGCCGTTGGCGGCGCGGACGCGATCGATGAAGCCGCGGGTGAGACCGGCGAAGCCGACCTCGTCCACCGCGCGCATGTCGTGGATGTCGATATTGTTGTCCAGCACCAGGTCGTGTTCCGCCTCGTCGACCGACCGGATGCCCATCATGGTGACATTGCGCGGATTGACCGGGTGTTCCAGCGGCGCGCCATAGACCTCCGCCCCGTCGATGCCGCAGAACATGGCGACGGGCATGCCGTGGGTATGCCCGGATTCGGAGCTTTCCAGCGTGTTGAAATCGGCGTGGGCATCGAGCCAGAGCACGAAGAGTTCCCGTCCCTGCGTCGCCGCGTGGCGCGCGATTCCCGCGACGGTGCCAATGGCCAGGCTGTGGTCGCCGCCGACGAAGATCGGCGTCCAGCCCGCATCCGCGAGCGGTGTCGCATGCCCCATCAGGCTCTCGGTCCAGGCCGCCGTCATCGCGATGTTGCGGCTGCGTCCCCGTTCCGGAACCTCCCGCGCCAGCGGTGCCGGTTCGGCGTTGCCGAAGTCCCGCACCTCGTGCCCCAGGTCGGACAATGCCTCCCCCAGTCCCGCGATCCGCATGGCATCCGGTCCCATCTGGCAACCGCGCTGGCTGGCCCCCGAATCCACGGGCGCCCCCAGGATGGCGATCTTCCGCGTCTGGCTCTCGAGCATGGTCTGGCACTTTCACTGGTTGGCGGCATCACCGCCCTGCAGAACGAAAAAGGGGAGCCCTGCGGCTCCCCTTCCCCGTAACCCGAAAGTGCTCCCTGTTACCAGAGGGCCACCGGATTGATGATCATCTGCACCGTGCCCTTGATCCGGGCCTGGCCGAGGACGAACATGAACTCGTTCACGCCTTCCTTCGCCAGACGACCGGTGTTCATGGTCTCCAGGATGTAGATGCCGTTTTCCTTCAGCAGGGTGACGTGACCATAGAAGATCTTGTCGCCCTTTGCCGGCGGAACCGCATCCAGGCCCCAGGTGTCGGCACCGACAGCCATGACGTTCAGGGATGCGAGATAGACAGCGGCCTCGTTGGTCGTACCGGGTTCACCCGCAACCCATGTCTGCGGCTCGGAACCCAGCTTGCCGTCCGTCCAGCCGGTGTGGAACAGCACGACCTCGCCCTGACGGATCCCGACGCCCTGCGCCTTGGCTGCAGCCTTGCTGTCTGCAGCACCGAGGGACTGACCAGCGGCCCGGGTCGCGTACCCGAAATGCTTCGCCATGTGCACC
>CAJYBQ010000404.1 GCA_913064755.1 uncultured Alphaproteobacteria bacterium | reverse complement strand
TTCCGGACCAGGTCGCGGTGCCCATCGACGCTCGGTCCCACTACGCCCTTCGGATTGAGGTCGATCACCGGGGAGGGAAGGCGCATCAGTGTGAGGCGGCGCAGCACTAGCGACAGCACGTCGTCAGGCTGGCGCAGGTAATAGCGCGCGACCCAGTCGACGAACCGACGCATGTCCTCGCGCAGCATCGGCATGTCCTCGACCATGCCCAGCACCGGCTTCAGCTTCGCCGGGTCGGGCGTGGCGGAATCGGCACCTGCACCCGCATCATCGTCCCAGACCACGCCCGTCACCTCCCGCGGGCCGAGCGGCACCCGCACCAGGGTACCGGGACAGGGGACCGGATCGCCGTCCGCCACCAGGTAGTCATAGGCCGCCCCCAGCGGCAGCGGCAGCAGGACCTTGACCCGAACGGGGGCCGCCAGGCGGGCCGTTGCGGGCGATTCGCGGTCGAGAGCGGGGGGTTTCATATTCTGCCAACTCAGGGATAATCAACGAATCAGGGCCGAATCAGGCCGACCCGTATTGCGTATTCGCAAGGTAGCAGAAAACATGAAGTTCTTCGTCGACAGCGCGGACATCGATGCCATTCGCGAACTGAACGAGACCGGTCTCGTGGACGGTGTGACGACGAACCCGTCGCTCATCGCCAAGAGTGGCCGTGACTTTGTCGAGGTGGTGACGGAGATCGCCGCCATGATCGATGGCCCGGTATCCGCGGAAGTCACCGCGACCGATGCGCCGACCATGATCGTCGAGGGGCGGAAGCTGGCCCGCATTGCCGACAATATCGCGGTGAAGGTCCCGCTGACGATGGACGGGCTGAAGACCTGCCGCACGCTGACCAACGAAGGCACCATGGTGAATGTCACCCTGTGCTTCTCGGCCAACCAGGCCCTGCTGGCGGCCAAGGCCGGAGCCACGTTCATCTCTCCCTTCGTCGGACGACTGGACGACCTGGGCCAGGACGGCATGCAGCGGATCGCCGACATCGTGGAGATCTACGACAACTACACCTGCGAGACGGAGGTGCTGGTGGCATCGGTGCGCCACCCCGTGCACGTGCTGCAGTCGGCCAAGCTGGGTGCCGACGTGGTCACCCTGCCCCCCGACGTCCTGAAGAAGCTGGCGGACCATCCGCTGACCGACAAGGGCCTGGCCGCGTTCCTGGCCGATTGGCAGAAGACCGGCCAGTCGATCCTCGGCCCCGACACGAAAGAGGCCTGATCGACATGGCTGGATCCAGAAGCGAGGCGGTTCCGGACAGCATCCTGTCGGAAGACGCCGTGATGGCGTACCTGCTGGCCAACCCCGATTTCCTGCAGCAGCATCCCGACCTGGTGCGCCATCTCGCCCCGCCGTCACGCTTTGCCGATGCCGAGGACGACAACCGTGTTGTCGACATGCAGGGCTTCATGGTCAGTCGCCTGCAGTCCGACCTGGAACGGGCGCGGGACAATCACGATGCCCTGATCAACTCGGCCCGGTCGAACCTGTCGAGCCAGAGCCAGATTCACCGTTGCGCACTTGCCGTGCTGGACGCGCGCGACTTCGAGCATTTCATCAATATCGTGACCAACGAACTGCCGCTGATCCTGGATGTCGATACCGTCACCCTGTGTGTCGAATCCGACGGCCACGATGGTCCGTCGGCCACGGCCGGTGTACGAGCGATGGCGCGGGGGCAGGTCGATGCGCTGCTGGGCGCGGATACGCGCATCCTGCTGCGCGATCGCGTGACCGACAGTGACGACGTGCACGGACCGGCCGCCGGGCTGGTGGCATCCGATGCGCTGGCGCGGCTGGCGGTGAACCCCAAGGCGCCGCTGGCACTGCTGGCCGTCGGCAGCCGGGAACAGGACCGGTTTCATGCCGGCCAGGGAACCGAACTCCTGGGGTTCCTGGCCGGCGTGCTCGAACGCTGTCTCGGACGCTGGCTCGGCCTGCCGACGGGATAGCGAGATAGCGAGATAGACTGGCAGAACCACGACTGCGGGAGGCTTGCAATGACATCCGAGATGATCGTGCCGAAAGGCCAGGGCTGGGCACCACGCGACTTCCACATGGCCCCCGCGATGACCGCCAACGGCATGGTCTGGATGTCGGGCGTGGTCGCGACGCAGACCGAGGAGGGGCCGGAAGCGATGGAGGCCGCGATGGTCAAGGCGTTCGAGACCATCGCCGGTACCCTGCAGGCGGCGGGCAGCGACATGGACCATGTTGTCGACATCATGTCCTATCACACCGACCTGGATGCCCAGATGAGCACCTTCATGCGGGTGAAGGACCGGTTCCTGCCCGGCCCGAAATTCCCCTGCTGGACCGGTATCGGCATTACCAGCCTGGCCGTGCCCCCCGCGATCTGCGAGATCAAGATCGTGGCCTTGCAGAAGACCGGCTGATCGCAGCGGCAATGCTTGGCGCGGCACGCAAGGACTGGCTCGACTGGCTGGCAACCGAACGCCGCGCCGCGCCGCGCACCATCACCGCCTATGGCACCGACCTGGATGACCTGACCGATTTCCTCGTGTCCCACCTCGGCGCACCGCTGGATGCCGGGGCACTGGCTGGCCTGACCCACGCGGATTTCCGCGCCTGGATCGCCGCGCGCCGACGGCGGGGAATCGGTGCCGCGTCCAACGCCCGCGCGATCTCCGCCATGCGCAGCTTCTTCCGCAGGCTCGACCGCCGGGGCCTGGTGCACAATGCCATCGCCCTGTCGCTGCAGGCGCCGAAGCGGCCGCATCGCACGCCCAGGGCCATCACCCCCGACCAGGCCATGCAGATGGTCGCCGCGCCGGTCGGTCGTGGCGCCGCATCGGACTGGCAGGCGCGGCGGGATCACGCCGTGCTCTGTCTGCTCTACGGAGCCGGCCTGCGCATTTCGGAGGCCCTGGCCCTGACCATTGCCGACACCCCCCTACCCCATACCCTGCGGGTGACCGGCAAGGGCAACAAGACGCGCATCGTGCCGATCCTGCCGCAGGTCCGCGACGCGGTCGAGGCAGCGCGGGCCGCCTGCCCCTTCGACGAGGCGCCGGACCGCCCCCTGTTCCTCGGCGCGCGCGGCGGACCGCTCCGCCCCGAGATCGTGCAGGCGGCCGTCCGCCGATTGCGCGGCAGTCTCGGCCTGCCCGACACGGTGACCCCGCATGCCCTGCGCCACAGCTTCGCCACCCACCTGCTGGGGGCCGGCGGCGACCTGAGAAGCATCCAGGAACTGCTGGGTCACGCCTCCCTGTCCACGACGCAGATCTACACCGAGGTCGATACCGAAAGCCTCTATGCCACCTACGCCCGCGCCCGCGACGCCTCCGCCAAGACCCGGTGAGGAGCGAAAGGGTCGGGGAAGGGTAGCCCGGCCTGCGAACGTCCAGTGGAGAAGGCCGGGGGAGAAGGCCAGTGGAGGAGGCCGGAAGCGGGAGGCACCGAGGCCCCTTGCAGGCCCCGCGACCGCGCCGGACCGGAAAAATGCCACACCCCCGTTCGCCGAATATTGCCAACCGCTTCCGAATGGCTATAGTCCGCCGCCGCAGGAGGGGTGGCCGAGTGGCTGAAGGCGCACGCTTGGAAAGCGCGTGGGGCGCAAGCCCTCGCGGGTTCGAATCCCGCTCCCTCCGCCAGGTTTTTCGCCTTTCCGAATCCGGGACAGATGTCGTTCCAGGAAAATTGATTGGCAGGAACTCAGGCGGTAACATCATAAGGTCACTGCTTTCTGTGAGATGAAAAAACCATGGATGGAACCGTCGTCGCGTCCGGGACACTGCGGAGTTTCACCTTCGAATCCGTCCGGTATGGCGAGAACGTGGTTCATCGGGTAACAGCCACAGGGCCGATCGATCTGGCAGTGCGGATTCCCCTCTATCAAAAGACCCTGGAAATCACCCGATCCGATACCTACTACTGCATCCTGGATAACCGGGCCGGGCATGCGAACATGTTCTCCTATGCCGATATGGCGACACTGG
>CAJYBQ010000403.1 GCA_913064755.1 uncultured Alphaproteobacteria bacterium | reverse complement strand
TCAGCGGGTTGGACCCGTCCCTCGCACCCGCGGATGTCGCCACGGCACCGATCACGGTAGGACTCTCGTCGATGAACAGGACCGCGTTGTCCACGCCCTCGATCTCCCGCATCACGGCCTTCAGCCGTTCCTCGAAGTCACCGCGATAGCGGGTACCGGCCAGCAGCGCGCCCATGTCCAGCGCGTAGATCGTGGCGGTCGCCAGCACATCGGGCACATTGCCTTCCACGATGCGCCGCGCCAGGCCTTCGGCGATGGCGGTCTTGCCGACGCCGGGTTCGCCGACGTAGAGCGGGTTGTTCTTGGTCCGGCGGCAGAGGATCTGGATGGTGCGGTCGATTTCCTTCGTCCGCCCGATCAGCGGGTCGATCTTGCCGGCCCGTGCCTTCTCGTTCAGGTCAACGCAATATTGCGCCAGCGCCTCGTTCTCCGGGGCTTCCGCATCCACCTCACCGGCTTCATGCATCCCGTCGTCCTGGTCTTCGCCATTGTCATCGGCGCCGCGCACCGCGCGTTCCGCATTCATGCCCGGTGCCTTGGCAATGCCGTGGCTGATGTAGCTGACGGCATCCAGGCGGGTCATGTCCTGCTGCTGCAGGAAATACGCGGCATGGCTTTCCCGTTCGGCGAAGATCGCGACCAGGATGTTGGCACCGGTGACTTCCTCGCGCCCCGAGGACTGCACGTGGATCAGTGCCCGCTGGACAACGCGCTGAAAGCTGAGCGTCGGCTTCGCGTCTTCTTCCAGCGGCTGCGCCAGGTCCTTCAGGTCCTCGTCGATGAAACCTGTCAGTTCCCGCGACAGCTTGCCCAGGTCCACGTTGCACGCGCGCATCACGGCGACCGCTTCCGGATCGTCGATCAGGCTGAGCAGCAGATGCTCCAGCGTGGCGTATTCATGATTGCGTTCTCCGGCCAGGTTGAGGGCACGGCGCAGGGTTTCTTCGAGATGTCTGGAGAGCGATGGCACGCGTCTATTCCGCCTTCTCAAGTGTACATTGCAGTGGGTGCTGGTTTTCCTTGGCCAGGTTCATCACCTGGGTGACCTTGGTTTCCGCGACTTCGTAGGGGAAGATGCCGCAGACGCCGACGCCCTTCTGGTGGACGTGCAGCATGATCTGCGTCGCCGCGTCCGCGTCCTTGTTGAAATAGCGCTCCAGGACGTAAACAACGAATTCCATTGGCGTATAATCGTCGTTCAGCATCAGCACGCGCCAAAGCGACGGCTGCTTCGTCTTGGGCCGGGTCTTGGTGACAACGCCAATTTCGTCGTCGCCGTCATTGTCGTTTCGCTTGTCGGTCATGTCTCCGACGGGTCTCCCGAAATAACCAGATGAAAACTGTATGGCGGAACCGACCGAGGGGTAAAGGGGGGTCGGGCAAGATGTGAAAGCTGACCCGAACGACATCGGGCGCTTCCTTCATATAAGGCTCATTCCCCGTCCGGCTAGGGTACGGCGGCATCCCGCCTGTCCCACCCCCGCTCCGCTGCCCGGCCCTGCCGCAATGCGGCGATGACGGGGAACCGGGCGAACCAGGGTCCGTGGCAGGTTCCGGGCAGGTCCCGGGCCGGGACCGTCGGCAACGCACAAGCGTCGCCCCGAATGCCGGGAACAGGAAATTGAACTGAATCAATGGCATCTTGGTACCCGCTGTTACCAAACAAGATTAAGAAGGGAATGGACCACCAGACCCTGCTCAGTTAAGCTCTTGACGAATCGATGCGTCAGGCGACGGAGACTCGGCTTGCAAATGAAGGTTGAACGACATCAGGCATGGTTCGTGCTGATCATCATGGCAACGCTTGCCCTGGCGTCGCTCGGCGCCCCTGCGGCGGCGAAGCGGGTCTATACCGGCATCGTCGTCGATCAGCAGACCGGCAAGACGCTCTATGCACACAAGGCCGATCGCGAAATCCACCCGGCATCGCTGACCAAGATGATGACGCTGTACATGCTGTTCGACGCGATGCGCCAGGGCAAGCTGGACATGGACAGCCCGCTGCGCGTGTCTCGCAATGCAGCCGGCAAGCCCGCCTCGAAACTGGGCCTGCGGGCCGGCTCCACCATCCCGGTGCGGGACGCGATCCGCGCCCTGGTCGTCAAGTCCGCCAATGATGTGGCCACCGTGGTTGCCGAGGCACTGGCACCGTCGGAAGTGATCTTTGCCCGGCGCATGACCGCGATGGCACGAAAGCTGGGGCTGGTCGCAACCAGCTTCCGCAATGCCAACGGCCTGCCGAACCGTCACCAGGTCTCGACCGCGCGGGACATGGCCAATCTCGCCATCGCCCTGCAGCGTGACTTCCCGAAGCTGTTTCCGCTTTTCGCCACGCGCACCTTCACCTGGAAAGGTCGCAAGTACGGTTCCACCAACAATCTTCTCGGCCGGGTCAGGGGCGTCGACGGCATCAAGACCGGCTACATCAACGCGTCCGGCTTCAACCTGGTCACCACGGTGGAACGCAGCGGTCGTCGGCTGGTGGCCGTGGTCATCGGCGGCAGGACGGCAAAGCGCCGTGACACCCAGATGCAGACCCTGATCGCCATGGGCTTCCGGCGGGCAAACGAACTGGCGGCCAAGGGACAGCTGCGGACCGCCACCGCCCTGCCCCCGACACGGCCCGGCACGACCCGTTCCCCCTCCATGCTGGCCAGCCTGCGCAAGATCAACCTGATATCCGAAGCCAACGCTGCCACCGCGCCGGCCAAGCCCATTGCACGGCCGACCGGCGACCACGGCATCCAGGTGGGTGCCTTCGGGTCCACCAAGCGTGCCGACACGGCCATCCGCCAGGCCGTGGCCGCGGCGCCCGACCTGCTGCGCAATCACCCGATCGACGTGAACAAGGTCCAGACGCGGAAGGGCAGGCTCTATCGTGCGCGCCTGCTTGCCTTCAATGCCGGCGAGGCCCGGTCCGCCTGTCGCGCGCTGAAGGATCGCCGGATCGAATGCCTGGTCATCAGGACCGGGAACTGACCTTCGGATGACCGCGACGACCGCATGGGCGTGACCCGCTGGCTCTGGGTTCGCCACGGGCCGACCGACCCCGGCGGACTTGTCGTCGGACGCACCGACATTCCCGTCCTTCCCCCTGACCCGGCCCGGCTTGCAGGCCCGGCGGCATTGCTGCGCGAGGCCGAGGTGGTGTTCTGCAGTCCGCTGTCGCGCTGCCGCGTCACGCTGGACCTGTTGCGGGATCATTGCCCGTCCCTGCCAGCCGCAAGCCTGCACGACGACCTGATGGAACAGCATTTCGGTGCCTGGGAGGGCCTGAGCCACGCGGCGGTCGATGCCTGGAACGGGCTGGACCTGTCCGCCATGGCGGACCTGCGCCCGCCGGAGGGCGAGAGTTTCAGGGATGTCGTGGCGCGGATCGGGGCCCTGGTCACGCGCCTGGGCGAGGCACATCGCGACCAGACCATCGCGGTCGTCGCCCACGAGGGCGTGATCCGCGCCGCCACGGCACTGGCCCTCGACCTGCCGCTGCACCGCTGGCTCAGCATCGCGATCAATCCCCTGTCCGTCACCGCGCTCAGCGACCATGGTGACGGGGGCTGGGGCGTGGACTACGTCAACCGGGTGTAGCGCCAGCGCTGCATCGCCTGTCGGCAGCACCGGCCAGCCCTTCCGGCCGCGCGCCCGGGATCATTCCGTCTTGAAACCGGTGACGCCTTCCAGTTCCAGCAGGAACTGCTTGGTCTTCAGTCCCCCGCCGAAACCGGTCAGGGCGCCGGTCGATCCGATCACCCGATGGCAGGGGATGATGATCGGCAGCGGGTTGGCCCCGTTCGCCGAGATCGGAAGAGCACACGTCTGAACTCCAGTCACATTCCTTTATCTCGTATGCCGTCTTCTGCTTGAAAAAAAAAAACAGTATAGACAGCGTAAGAATAAGAAGACAGAAGCACGAAATAACTACTAGTCACATTACTGACGTCTACACCTCACTATACATACTGATACGCAACACAAACAGTACAACAGATT